>CAYOYT010000001.1:0-19418 GCA_964408245.1 uncultured Dongia sp.
CACCCGCCAGCCGCCGCCGCATTCACTGTGACAACCGGAGTCGCCCGAATCACCGTACGCGGAATTCTTGCCCTGACGATCGGCACAGACGCGAATACCGGCGACGAATACACACGCGCTGAATACTTCGGCGCGGAATAGACCGGCGCGGACTGATAATTTACCGCCGGTTCGTCGATCGTAATCGCCGGACCGGATTGAATCGCCATCGCAGGCGCGGCAACGTACGCCTGAACCGACGTTACCGGCGCGGCGGAAACCGCCATCACCGCCGATTGCGGCACGATCGCAACCCGCCGAGGCGTTCGCACACGGTATCGAACCGTCGTTTGCGCCGGCACAACGGATTCATACGTTTCCGCTAAAACGCTTTGCCCCGCTTGGAGTTGCGCCGTATCATCCAGAATGATCATTGCCGCGACTGTCGCGAACAGCGCAAAAGAAATAACACCGAATCGCCGAATGTTTGGCATCTTCATTTCCCCTTGACCTTAGAACAGTTTGCAGATTTTCACCGCCGCACTAACAACGGCAACTTGAACGAATCTGCTGCTTTACCTGTTCGCTGTCAAGAGAATATGAAAAGTCAGTCGATAACGCCCTCTGAACCGGCGTTCACTGGATCGACCGGCGGACTCATGATTTCCATCAATCCGAGTTTCTCGAACCCGTCGACGGCTTGAACCAGTTTTTCCAATTCTTGTTTCAGTTTCGCCAGCCCGTTTCCGTGCCCCCTGGCCGCTGCGCGAATATGACTGACCGCGACACCAGCCGACATTGTTTCGCCCCAATTCTGATCGAGACTCAGCCCGGATTCTCTTTCGAACTGGCGAACTCTTTCGGCCAACGCGCGTTCGTTTTCTTGCGATCGCTTCGCGGCCTTCTCCCAGGCATCGACGACCGTTTGAGAATGCGACCGCGATTGAATTCCAGTTTTGTAGCCGCGCTCATATTCGGCTGTTAGTTTGGAATTCAAGTCTTTAATTACCGGCGATTCATAAAAACAACGCCGCATGATCGACGCGAAGAATTTGTAATCCAACGCCGCCGCCGTGTTTTCGGTTGCCGGTTTTCTTACGCGAGCCGAATAGCCATCGGCCCGGCGTTGAACGACGATCAACCCCCAATTGGCGGGCAACTCTTCCGGCTTCACGATGCCATCTGGCGCGGCAACCCACCAGAAATGGCAATACTTCGAAAGCGCTCCCGCCTTCGAAGTATCTTGGATTTCGCGAAGCCAATCGGATCGACTGACCTTGATTTCGTAGCCGTGAAGTTTGATTCCGACCGACTTCCAACAGCCCATTGCGATTGCGTCTGCTGTCCGCGATTTACTATCGCTTGTCCCGTCCGGAACTTGCCGAAGAAACACCCACGCAACGCCGCTTGGATGCCGCGTTTCCAGCGCATCGGCAACGGTCGCTTCCGACCATTCGAACTTCGGTTTCCGGACGCCAGCCATGCCGCGAATCCCTTTCACTCGCCGGAATCGTCATCAACGATCTGATGTGGCGCGCCGCCATCTTCCAGACGTTTCAATTCGTCTTTCAAATTGGTGAGCACTTTCGCAGGCGCTTTCTCTTCGTCGGCGATTTCAATCGCGCGACCGACGCGACTGATTAACGCCTCTTGCAACGAAACGTAGCCGTCCCCTTCGTAGACTGGCGACCCTTCATCGTCTTCGAAGTCTTCGTCTTTGTCGGACCATTGCAGATTCAGCGCTGGATAAAACCGGCCATTCGGACCCAACCCCACCGCGATAATTGCCGTGAATCCTTTCACATGCGAGGGAACATAGAATTCGTCCGGCGTGATAAATTTCTTGTCGTCGCCGAACACGTTCCGAGCCGTTTTCGACACCGCGTCGAACAACGTCGGCGCAGGCGCTTTGGTGGTTTCGTCTTTGGCTTCGTTATCCGGGTTCTCGGTTTCCGCGCGCTTGTCGCTTTCCGGTTCCCCCACCGGTTCCATCCGGCACGATCCATTCTGGCCCCATAGGCGATTTGCCTCCACGCTTGACAGAATCGCATGGTCGACCAGAAACGACACGATCCAATGGGTTCGCGTGCATTTGTAACCGGAGATATCGGCTTTGCATGCCGTCGTTTGCGGGCACTCGGCAAACTCGCGTTGCTCCCAACCGTTGATACTCCGGTTGCCAAACTCGATTTTCACCGCCTTCCAATGCCATATCAGATGGGCTTCGATCGGCGTCACGGCGAGAACCGGAACTTTGATCGTCATCCGAATTTGTTGGTCCGGTTCGCCTTCCGGTTTCGTCGGCGATGGCTTCCCGAACTGCGCCGGGAAAATCTTTCGCCGCCCTTCTAGTTGCTCCTCTTGATATTCCGCGTAACTGTCGAGAAGTTTTTTATTCTTGATGAACTTCACGACCATCGACGGTGGAGGCGACTTCAACCCTTTGGCCCGGGAATCGATCCACCGCCGAATCGCCGTTCGATCGTCGTCGGTAAACTGGCGGAATTCTTCCTCTGCCATCACGACACCGAGATCGTCGAGTTGTCGCAAGACCGTTCGCAATTCCTCTTCCGCCGCCTTCACGTCGGGATCGCCGAACTGATGCTTCGGTTCCGGCGGAATCGCCGCTGTCGTCGATGGCGTGATTTCTCCGGCCCCAGGAGCAACCGCCGCCGGTTTCGGTGATTCGGCTTCCGTCGTTTCGGTTGCCGTCGACGATTCACCGTCCCCAGGCAAAAACCCCTTCAGACGTTCAGCTTTGTCGCGCTGGCCGTTCAGCCCGCCAATCCACGCTTCCCGCAATTCGGCGTCGGTTTCCGTGTAGGGACAATCCGATTCGCCCTTACCCGCTTTTTGGGCATCCATGCCAGCCTCGGCGGCTTCCACGATCTTTTTGTTGACAGACGATTTTGCCGCCGCTTTTGGCCGTGCCATGCTCGATCCCTTTGGAGTGTTAACGATTTGATCCGATCAACTGACTCAGATGATTTTTCCACCGCGTCCGATTCGCTTCGAAATTGTCGGCGCGAGTCTCTTCGGTTTCGGCGTGCCGTTCCCCTGTCACGGTCACACCGGAACATGCGACCGGCGGTTTTGGCGATAGACGAGATATCATGTCGTCGGCAAAACGCCAATCGACTGCCGCCAAATCGCCCCGCCACGGCATCTTCCGCGTTCCGCCCCGCAGAATAAACGTAAGCAATGCCGCAGGCGTCTTTTGCTCCGATCGCAACACGCGGCCCACGATCGCGAAACAATGTTTGAACTCGGATTCATTCACCACGCCGAGCCGTAACCCTTGCGCGTAAACATGCGTTTCCACCCAGGCGGGATTCCGCAGATCGTCGTGATTTGTTTTGGCGGGAAGAATGAAATCAGGGAAAGGAAACGTTTGCGATCGGCTCGACAGAGAAGGCTTCGTAAGGGGCTTCCGGCGTGTAGTTGGGTAAGAACCGCCTGGAAGAAACGAAGTTTCACCGCCTGAAACAGCGCTTTCGCGCAACGGAGTCTCTGTCGAGCCGATCGACCGCAAACGTCTTTCGCATTCTTGTGGCGCGGGCATCTCTTTTTCAAGTCGCGCGATTGTTTTTTCTCGTTTTGCGACGGTATTCGGCCAATCCGCCTCGAAATCGAGATAAGTTTGCCCGACCGCGTCTTTTTTCTTGCCACGTCGGATCGACTGGCCCACGCCCATGATCGTTCCGAACACGGCCCCCATAATCGCCAGCGCCGCCGCGCGGTTCGATCGTCGTCGCGGCCTTGCCGGTTCCACCGCTGGCGTCGGTCGAGCCACGGTCGAGACCGCGTATGTCAACCGGCAACCCGCCTTGCCGACAACCGTAATCGACTGCGCGTCGCGTGCCGCGTTCAGCCACCGTATCAACGTCCGGCGACAGACCCCGCATTCGGCGGCAAGTTGCGTTTGAGTTCCCGACCATGATTCATTTTCGCCAGATAGGCGCATCAAGACCGACAAGAGGATTGCAGACATGAGGAATTTGGCCCGATTGAGTTCCGTTCAGTTCGCGACCGCATTCGACTCCTGTTTCCGCTTCGCGAGAATTTCCTGAACGTCTTTCGGCCCCAACAGACGATCCATCGACCGACCGATAACCGTCACGTCCAACTCAGCCCATTCCGGCTTAATCCGGCTTCCCCAATCGCCGAGAACAAACGTCTTTTCCTCGAAGACGATTTCCGGTTTGCCCTTTGCCGAATAGCTGTGAATGTTGCGACCAGCCACCAGCATTGTCACGCGGTTCGCGATCCCCGGAAATCCAGTCACTTTCGCCGCGTCGTGAAGTTCGTAGGCAAACGACGACGACGAAAACGGCCCCTTCACCGATTCGATCGTTCCATCTTCCAGCAGGAAATCAATCACGCTGCCGCCGTAACCGTCTTTGTAGGCCGCGTAGGATGCATGCCAAAAAAAATCCCCTTCCGGCATGATCGCAATGTAATACGTTGTCCCGCCGTATTGAATCTTCCGATGTTTGGTATTGTCGCTTTTCGATTGTGTATGACAGCCCAGGAACACGCCACCCATAACAGTTTCTCCCCCTTAGAGATTACCGCGCCGATCGAAGGGAAAACGCCATTCGATCAACCGCAGTTCGCTACCCAATTGACCGGCGTTTCGATGCCAATCAACCATTTCCCCAACTGAATCAAACCCGTCGACGTTCGCCAGCCGTTCGGCTTGGCAAGAATCCAAGATCACGCCGTCGATCGACATGCCACCGGATTCACTCAGCACAAACCCGGACGTTTTCGTGCATGCTGTTTCGCCAATCTCGATTTGTTTCGATCGATATGGCTTCGCGTTCCAATGCCGCAAACTGAGAATGTTTCCGGCGTCGATCTGCGGCCCCTTCCGCACTCGCCGAATGGTATGGCGTTTTTCGCCGGATTTGACAAGCGATACGAAACGATTTTCAAACATCAGCACTGGCAATTTTCGGTTCCTCGTAAACCTTGACGCGCAACTGGTTGTGAGAGCGCGACAACAACAAACCGCCGGTTGTCGCTTCGATGTTCGACTCCACGATTGAACCATCTGGCAGAATATTCACGCCGTTCGCCGTCCCGCGAGTTTCGTTGACCAGATCCACCGTCCTGGCCAACCATGCCGCATGGCAAAGCGGGACGCCCGGCGTGTCGTTGTTCCAATCGAGACACCAGCAACCGAGCGCCTTGCCCTGCAATTCGAAGAACAGATTCTTCAGCGATGTGATGGATTGCATCCGCACGGCCAACACAACCATATAGGCATAAAGCTTTTGTTGTCGCTCTTTATTGCCGTCCTCTTCGTCGACTCGGAATTTGTTGCCGAAACCGGAGTTCGGCCATTCCATGTCCTTGAACCGCCCGCTCCGCAGCTTGATAAACCGTCCCACGTAGCGATTCTTCGCGCCGTTGTGCAGAAAGACTTTCGGGTTCAACCCGTTCACGCGAACAACTGTTGTGATTTGTTTCGGTTCCGTCGCCATTGGCCCCCCCAGGTTTGTGGAATCGGTTTCGGACGTGAATCAACGCTTTTTGGCTTCGATCTCCTCCCCGCGTAGATACGCCGCCGCATGCTCGTAAATCAAGCCGACAGCATGCGTCACGGTATCCCAATCGCCGTATTGGTTCCCGCTAACGGAATCGTATTTCTTCACGCCGCTGAGAACCGCGTTGTAAATCGCTTCGGCGTTATGTCGATAGAATCCCGTCGATTCATCTTTGAGGTAATTCAAACGGCTTGCCGCGTTAGACAAATCCATTTTATTAACGATTGGAACAAGCGATCCGGTTTCAACCAACGCCGTCCGCAAATCTTCCGCCGTGATCAGACTTGGCGAAATCGTGCAACAATTCCGTTTTGAACTTTCCGGGTTTCGCATGCTCTCGTGGGACGGAATCGTGTACATGCATTGATTCGGCCCCAAATCCATGATGCAAACCGAATCGGGATTTTCCATCCGCGCCATCATGGCGTTGAGCGGAAGTCGCACGTAGATTTTGTCGCCTTGAACCGAGAACCCATCGTTGATGAATTGGAATTGTTCGGATTTCTCCGGCGGTTCCGGCGACACTTTCAACGTATCTCGACCGTCGCGGGATGTCGTTTCATCGTATGGTGGAATCACGATGATGGATTGACCGTCGCCCAAGAGCAAATGAACCCGTTGCTCCGGATTCGCCTTGCGGAATTGATCCAGCCCGGGAACGCTCGCCGCCGTCGCATCGTTGGAGTTTTGATAGATCATGCTGATGTCGAATTCTGTCGCCACCGGCCCGGCAGTCTCGACCTGCTGTTCTTTCGCCTTCCGACCCATCACCCGTAGAAAGGCGTCGGCATAGTCAAACGCCAGTTCCGCCGTTGCTTCGGCCCCCTCCATCGTCCCGGCGAGTTGTTTCATCAATTGCGCCGCGATCTGTTCTCGCGACAACAAGGCTTTTGCCGTCTGCTTGGCCGTCTCATTGGCCACCGCACGCAGATGCGTTTGCTCGACATGCAAGACAGATTCACCCACCATTTCGAATCACTCCCAGGTTAAATTACGTCGTCGTCAAGTCGCGGTTCCGGGTCGAGTTCATACAACTGGTCGAGAACCGCCATCTCCTCTGCCGCCGAGATATCTTTCGGCGCGTCGGCTTCGGTGAACTCCCAATCGATTTCATGCGCGTTCGTGTCTGGTTCGTAACCGTGATCGTGATATTCCACGTCCCATTCTCGGCCGCGCAATGTTACGGTTGTTGTGGACATTCGGATTGCCTTTGTTGATTGGCCGCGATTTTTTCGCGACGGCGAAACGTCTGGTCGAACAATTCTTGACGTTCAAACGATCGTTTCTGATTGCATTCGAAACACGCCATCACGCACCGTTTTGTATTGTCCGGTGCGGCCTGCCGTGTCTTGTCGAACTTGTCGCGCAAGTGTTCTAGTGTCGCGTGATCATGTTCCTGAACAAACCGTTTATTGATTGGCGGAGGCTGTCGACATTGTTTACGGCAATAGAAACACAGTCCGCGTTGTCTCTTGAATAACTTTTCGCGCAACTCGCGGTTTTTCTTAACCACAATCAACGCCTAAAAAGACTTGATAAGTTCTTTCACTTCAAAATTGAACGCGGTCTTTTGCGATCAATCCCCACCGCCACCACAAACGCAGACACCGACGTTTTTCAGTTTTCGTCAACTCGTCTTTTGCGAAGATCGATGCGAGGATGTCTTGAATACGATGAAGCCGCGACGCAATCAGTCGCTCATATCCAGCTTTAATTGTTGACGACGAAACCGATAGTGCGATTTCGACTGCACGGCTTCGACTCTCCAAGCATTGTTGATCAATTGTTGGAATCTCGTCGGAGCCGGGAACACTCGATCCCCATTCCTCGCTACGTTCGTCGAGTCCGCTGACATCAGAGGAACTTTCCCCACAATCTTCCGACTCAGCATTCGCAGACCGTGCAACTTGCATCGTGGACGCCCCTTGTCATCGCAGATCATTCGCATGGCTTCATCCGTGCGATCCCACCATTTACCGACGCCTGGCACCGGCCATTCGCCCGACGATCCCAGCGCGACAATCCCCCATTCATGCGACAGCCTGTCTAGTCGATCGAGAGACTCGTGATAATGCCAGACCGGGACGCCGGGGATCGTTCGCGGCCAATCGTTCAACATCGCGTCATTGTCGGCCTCAGTCCCTTCGATCACGTCTGGAATCAACGACCAAGCAACCGCCGGATGCCGATACCATTCTTCAACGAATTTCATGTACCCGGAAACGTCCAACGTCCCGCCTTGCTTCCAGACCGTGAACGCTCCGTTGTCGATAATCACTGAATCACATTCTTCGCAGGCAACCGGCATGTCCTCGGGTCTCGGAAACGGCACCAGCGCGCAACGCCCCCGGAGGAATTCAGCTACCCCCAGTCGTTTGCCGCCGATCGGTGTTCCGTGATACTTGATCACACCAACTCCCCACACGTAGAAATCGTTCTTACGCCACTGTGCCAGCCGATCAACGTGACGCACGCATTAATCCGCCGATGCAACTTCTGACACAGATCCTCTTGATACAACTTGTCGGACTTCGCATCCGCGACAGCTTTCATGATCTCCTCGACTGGAATCACGCGGCGCGAAACGACTTGCATTTCGTAAACGTCTGGTCGATCGTCCACCGGACAGACGCATGTGATTTCGAGTTCATAACGATTGATCAAATTCCAAATCCTCCAACGAACGGAACAGTCCACGCTCTTTCAGTTGATCGCGATCCGAATCGGTTCCTTGGAAATCGCCCTCGCATGCTGGATCAGCGACTGCGCAAGGTTGATTGCATCCTGCGGATTCATGCCGACCCAAATCACAGGCTTACCGAAGTCGAGTTGGATCACACCTTGGTCTTTGTCGGACGTGATCTGAAACACGATTTGACCGTCATCCGAGCCGTTGACTCGCCCCTCCGGCCATTGACGTTGAGCGGTTCCGTCACGCTGTTGTTTGAGGATCTTTAGCAATTCGCTCTGATCTTGATTCTCGCCATGATGTGGCATCATTTTGTAAGTCTCCAAATTAAGAACAAGAAACGTTCGGTTCACTGAATAATGCTTCGGTCACCGCGTGAGTCTCGACGAACGGCGTCGCACACGGTCTTGATTTCCTCAAATGCCGTCATGTCTGAGGCGATCGACTCAAACAAATTGGTCAGGAAAACATTCTGTGCCATCCGGTTTTTGCCGAGTTGGCGTTCGGCCTCGTAGAGTTCGCGATAATGCTCCGAGACTTTCTTTTGTTCACGAAGTTCATCCTTCAACTGATCGGCTCGCGGGTTTCCTTCTCTAACCATCGCGAACAGGATGAACGCCTCAATCCCAGTGCAAACAGCAAAGACAATCCACAAATGTTCCACCTACACCCCCCCCCTTCGAACGGAGCCTAGAAAGTCTTTCACATTAAATCGTAATGCTTCATGCATTCAGGGCATCTCGTGTTGTGAATCTGCCAACCGAGTTTCTTGAAATGATTTGCCGCAAGAATGCGAAACTCCGCTTCCGTCATCGCATCAGAATCAACTTCGAACACCGCCGAAGTATTGCAGTGACGACGATAGTCGTGAACCGGTTTCGAACATTCGATTCTAGCTTTGAATTTGACATCGATCGCAGACATGCCAACCCCCTAATATCACCAGCCGCCGCCGTCGAACCCTTGGCCAACATCGGCCACAATGCAACCGAAATCCGGTTCACCGCCGTTATGCGTCGGCCTGCTTTCGTGAACCAGATGCCCGCGTCCTGATTCACCGTAAACCGATAATCCCATCGACTGCATGTCTTCACTGATCTTCCGTAACCGGCGCGCAATCGAGTGAACTTTCTTCGGTTCCATCCCGGCTTGTCTGATTTGTTCGTTCGTCCAACTGTACACGATCACGATTCCCTTTAGTCGTCAACACGTCCGCGAGCCTCTGCGCTGTATCGCACTTCGATTTCAGAATCGCGAGGCGTTGTTGTTCCAACAATTCACGTCGTTCCGATTCCAGCGCAACCCGATCGACGCCAAGATACCGATCGATCAGATTCGACGGCTTATTGTCGTCGATCGTCTCAAACGCGGATTTCTCGCAATCGAGATAGATCCCCTGGCGTTCAAGCCAATCGACGAACTCAATCAATTCGGCGTGAGTCGCGCCGATCTCTTCCCATCGATCAAGAGCCGTTCGCGACATCCAATCAACCCCACATCGTTGCAACAAAATTAAAGGGCCATCCGGGGAATCGAACCCCGCCTAATCGTGATTCGCGGTGATCAACCGTAGACACGACCGTACCTATCATGCGTAGCCACGCTACTACCCGCAATCTTGATCAAAGACCGCACGCCTCGCGCGACATTTTTTATCGCATTTGATGGCTATAAAATCAGTCACTCGTTTTCGAAATGTTCGTCGATCTCACGATTGATCCGAGACGCCAGAGACACCAGCCCGCGCGACCGCAGATCGGAACACACGTTCCCGGATTGTTCTGAGCTTCGATACCCCATGCGGCGGAGTGTACCGCGAAGACTTGGCGACAGGTATTTGAAAAACTGCGAATGAACGTGATCCATGATATTCCCCGGCATTTGATGGTTTTGTGAATCGAAAACTGCGGAACAGATCACGCCGCGTTCAGGTTGACGCCTCGGTTTGTTCCCACGACACGATATCCGCATTCGTCGCCGTTGCCATCGACGATCGGCTGAACGCCGTCGCGGGCAATCAACAATTCGTAGCAGTAGACGCCATCACCGTACGATCGTTCCCAATTGTCCGAACCGGCGTCGGCTTCGATCATCGCCACGCGATCCCACTTTTGAACGCATTCGATCGCGCCGCACTCGGCAACGACAACGGTTCCGTTTTCGATCGACCCGCCAGACTTCAGAATATTGAATGCCGTTTGCAACTTGATGTATTTCAGATTGTTCATCGAATTGACTTTCAGAATCAGGTTTTGAATTGATGCGGAAATCGTCACACGCCCGGCAACCGCCGTCTAGTATTCCGAACGCGACATGCGGTTCGAAGACTGGCGACGTTCCGACAACGAATCTTCGATTTCTTCCAACATCTGATTGGCCAACTCGTGTTCGCCTAGATTCCGCAACCGATTCTCAACGTTGCTCGCGTAATCGTCGCGCCCGACAGTCACGAGTGATTTCACTTGCTCCCGCGTTTCGACAGACAAGAACCGCATAAACGCCGTTTGCAATCGTGCCGACATGGTAAACCCCTGAAGAATTGTTTCGAACCCTTTTCGAAATTTGCTGGCGAGTGTTTCACGTCCGCCGCATGAGTGTAATTGTAATCAGTTATCGGCGTTTTGCAAGTCAAGTTTTGAGATTATTTAGAGATTCCATCGCCGAATCGAGTTTTTCCTGTTCCGCCGCAGTCGGTTTTATTTTTCGCCGCATCCATCGGCGATATTCGTCGCCAGCCTCGGTCCCACGGCGCGGAGTGTTTATTTGGAATTCGTCGATTTCCCGTAATTGCCTTGGCGTCATGTAGCCACGATACACAATCCAGCCGAAACGCTCACAGACTTGGAGAATCGCCCAGTCTTGAACAATAACCGGACATTTACCATGCGATGCCTCCTTTGGCGCAAGCCATTTCGAAACAGAACTTCGCATCGCAACTTGGCAACGATATATCGTATGTTCCGTATCAGATTTCGAAATCGAATCAAGAACCGCGTCGACGAATTTCACCAACCGCAAAAGACACAAACCGCTAGTGTCGATATCTCTTACAAACGATTTGATTAAGTCATCTGAAGACGAATGAAATCGGCCCCATTTTTCAGACGCGATCAGACTAGCCAATTTGGCGAAATCGAAAAACTTCTCTTCAGACGACATAGTCACGAATCCTCTGTTTCTTCTGTTATCCGTCTCGTTCTCCGGCGCGTCGGTTTCTGGTCGGCGACTGCCGATTCCACCGCTTTCAATGTCGGATTGACTTTGAGTCGTTCAATCAATGCATCGGTCAATCTGACGGCATGGTCGACAAGAGACTCGTTGATCGCGGCATCTGTTCGCGATGCCATGCCGCCCAGGATAATCGCCGCGTATAGCCCGCGATTCTTCGCCGACTCTTCAACAATCGATTTCGCCTTGTATCGATTGGCAAGCAATTCTTTCAGCGCCGACGGCTCGAACGGCCCCTCTTCGTTTTCCCACAACGGAATCAGAACGTCTTGCGGCCTTGCGTATCCATTCTCTTCTTCATCGAACAAGTTTCCATTGCTCAAACGTCCGACAAATTTTCCTTCGCGACTACGCAATACTGCCGACCCATCAGCGAAAACGTAACAGCCGTCCGATGTTGGTTCACCAAGTAACCATGCGAAATGATCGGCGTACCGTTCGTATAGTTGTTCATCTGACTCGCCGTAGATCGTCTGAAAATTCCAGCACGCGCAGCCGTCCGGAATCTTATTGCCGCATGCCTGACATTGCTCTTTAACCACGGCTTCGGAACTCCAACCAATTCACGAACCGGAACCAGAACGGAAAACGTCCACGCTGCCGATAGATTCTGACGGCACGCAAACAACGTCGTTCAGCCCATGCGTGAATTCTCTGTCGGATCGTCATCGACCGGCCCCGCAATCAATCATGTTGTCCCGCAACCGTCGCCCGCTTTGGCTATCCGATTTCGAATAGCCTGGATCAATGCGATAACGCGGGAAGTCAACTTGTCGAATTGAACAGTCCCGGCTTGAAAGAAATGCGCCGCCACGTCGCGCGCCATGGTTTCATCGATCGGCAACACGCGGTCTTTCCGCCACAGATTCAAACTGGATTCGCGCTCGATTTCCTGGCATTCTTCGCTCGCTCGTTTGCATTCGTGTTCGGCGTCAAGAATGAAACCGCGCCCGCAACTGGTCGCGAACCATTGAACCAACGTTGCCGCTACTTCCGCGTCACGTTGCGACACCGGGAATACGATCGCACGCCCTGAACCGAGATGCCCTTTCGACCCGCGAACCCGCGTCGGCGTCAGGATCAACTCCAACGCTCCATAGCCGCCATTCAATCCGCGTCGGCGTTCGTTCTCTTGTTGCCACCGGCGTAAATAGATTTCTTCCGCCGCCGAACCGGTCCGATCGGGATTCAACGAACGATGAACCGGCAGAATCACATTTTGCAATTCGCGGATTGCCGCGCTCTTTTCAGAGTATGAACATTTCGGATTGTCGATCGAACAACCGGAATCGCGATCGCAATAGCACTCGTCGCCAGACTGCGCCGAACGAATCAACCCGATCGCCTTTTCGATTTGATTGCGAGCGCCAACATCAATCGGCACGTCGAGCGGATACGTGTAGACGCCATCGCGATTCAAATTTTCTTCGAACTTCGACACGACAATCCCCCTGGTTCAACCGCGTCTTGGCACTTGCAACAAATCTCGGAATTCTTGACGAACGTTGTCAGCGCCGTTTCTCTCGTATGACATACACAATCGGACAAGTTGTTGCGGAACTTCCCATTGATGAATAGACCCGTCTTGATCATAAATCGAGAGAACTGGCATACCACGACAATTCGTACCGATTCCGCCATGCCTTTGGAACCATTCGGCGTCTAAGCGATCCCACGGCAGCTTTGAGAACTCGTCGAGACCGTGAACCGTGTCTTTGTATTCTGGAATTCCGTCTGTCACGGTTTAGGCACCTTGTTTACGAGTTGATCTAAGATCGTTTCTAACGGAACGTCAATCATTCGATAAAAACGCGATTTAAGATCGCGAAACCGAACAACACGTTTCTTGAAATCAATTTCCACTTCCCGGAATCGATCCTCTGCGTGTTCGCCGAAATCGACAACGGCCCCGGCGCGATTTCCGTTGACTTCAATTCTCATCTGAATTCTCTTCCTTTCGATCGATGATCAATCGCCCGTCGACGTTTCGAGCCTCGACGCCGCGACCGCGATAGAATTCGATCATCTTATTGATTCGTTTAACGTCCGGCGTCGACCGCAGCGCCTTCAACTTGACTCGCGTCGTGTCTTCATGCGCCTCGAATTTCACAATGATTCGCCGACTCCCGCCGCGTTCAAACATCAGTTCCAAACCGTTGGCATCGACGACTGATTGAACAATACCTTTGCCGAAATGCGTGAATATCCTGTGATAAACCACGGCCCCGGTATGGATATCGTCCCACGTCATCAGAGAACCTTTGAACTCGAAATGTTCGGCGTATTCCGCCTCGGACTCAGCGCAGCAACGCGGGCAACAAATCGGCGCTCCGCAGCGCAAACACCGATTTATCAGAAACGTATCCGGATGAACGTCGCACCGGCTCAACAAGTCTTCGGACAACAGATCGGAAGCCTTATCAACCGGTTTACCGGTAAATCGATCGACTGGCATTTTCAGAACAACTTTCAAAGTTCGTCGATAATGAACGCCGGTTCGCTGGCAATCATCAGCCGCCCGGTTTTCAAATCAGTGAACCCAATTTGAGGAATACCGCTGAGTGACATGGTTCGATAATACGACCGCACCCAATACCGTTTCGGTTCCGGATGAACCAAATGAGTGATTCGGTATTTCGGAATCGATTCTTCACCAGACACGACGACGTATTTCGCCCGCCGGTTCGCATGATTCCCGACGACACAACCGGCGAAGAATGAACACGCCAGGAACAACACGAATAACCAGATCAGCCGAGTCGCATAGAAGAAATCGACCCAATCCCGCCTATTCATGATTCCGCCTTCTTTCGTTTACTCGTTTTTTTGGGTTCCGGATTCAGAATCGCGTCGATCGCCTCTTGTTGATATTTCGGGATTTCTTCCCCGGCGACTGAGAACCCGACCAACTGAAACGCCATCCGGCCTAGCGCGTAGGCGTCGTATTCGTCGCTCGTATTGAATTGAACGCCGTAACGTTTATTTAGCGCGTTCACGATCGGAATCTTGCCTTCCGCCGCTCCGTTGCCGCACGCCCATTTCTTCAGACGGCTCGGCGCGACTTCGAACATCTTGAACCCGTTGTTGTGGCACCAATACCGCAACATGCCGCCGAGTTCGATCCGGTCCCAGGCTTGCCCGCCGGAACTTCCAAACGAATACGCTTCGATACAAACCGCTTCCGGCTTTGCAGCCCCGACGATTTGCGCGAATCTCGACAAAAGAATCGTAAGCCGATCCATCCGATGTTGAACCAGTTTTCCGGTTGCCTCGGTTTTAATCCGATGACTTCCGACCAATTCCCCGGTTTCAGCAATCACGCTGATTCCTGTACTGGTCAACGATGGATCGACCCCCACCACGTTTCGCGTCATCGGTTCGCTCGTTTCTGCGCAGTTTCCACAATGTTTTTAACCTGTTCCAACGCATCGGCTTCGACCGTTGTCACATACAACCAGCCGTCACGATGCAACGGAGGCGTTTTGTCAGACAGATACAACTTCCGGTTGTCCGGCAAGTTGTATTTCAATGATTCGTGCGGAGGCGGTTCGTGTTCGAAACATTCAATCCCGCTCTCTTTCATGAACAACCGGCATTCCTCCAGATGCGAACCAGCCGCCGAATTTTCGCCGCTCCCGGCTTCCGCCGTTTCTTTCGCCCCGTCAGTCGACTTTTCTGAACCGCCTCCCGAATCGGCGGTTTTTGGCGATTCCGACGACTTCTCGACCGGTTCGGTTTTCTTGTCCTCGGTTGCCGTCCGCGACCGCCTGACACGCCGCCGATCCCCTTCCGGCGGAATCGCCCCGGTATCCGCCGGAGTTTCAACGTCGACCGTCTTTTCAGTCACCGTATCATGCTCGTTCAGATTCAAATCCTCGTCGTTCGACGATTCTGAATTTTCGCCGCCGCCCGACTGCGGCCCATTGCTGTATGACTTCATCCGGTCGGCGACTTGTTCGCCCTTCGTTTTTGGAGTTCCAGACGAACCGGAAACCGTCTTTTCTGGTTCCGGGAATTGATCGTCGATCGACGAATCCCCGTCGCGAATCGCGTTGAAAACGCCGATCATCGTTTTCAAATCGTCCAACGTCACGTCTTCTATGCCACGGCAATTCAGTTTGATGTAGATCCGTTCCTCTTTGACGCCTTGCTTCAGGAATCGTTCGACCATCGTTCGACGCCGTTCGTCCAACGTCTTGACATCGCCGACAGCCATATTCACGGCTTGCAAGTAAATCGGATGGATCAACGCCGCCGGGATTACTTTGAAGATCGCGTTGCGCAATGAAATCGCGTTCGCCGCGTTGCATGTCACCGCAATCATGTCGTCTTTGAACGTGTGGCCGTTTTTGTCCGTAATCCGTCGCCGAACATCCATCGCGACAGCCGCGTTTGTTTCCAGATCCCAACAATGACCGCGCGAAATCACGAACTTTTTATCTTCGTCGACAATCTCGGCTTTCGCCCGAATGTTCCCCCAAGCGGACAACGCGATTTCCGCAAGGCGAACAGACGGACCTTGAATCTTTTTCCCGCCACGTTCCAACACGTAGAAACAGGACTCAGCCGTTTCGATATCCAACGTCGCATACGACAACGCGCGGTTTTTGAATTCGGCCAACGATCGCGGATAAGCGCGAGCCGTCGCAACCTGAATATCGATATCCGACAGAACACGCTTTTCCGTGAGTACATTTCTCTGGACACTCAGCCCGGAATCATGGTCAGCCACGGCCTACCCCCTTGTGTGAAAACAACAATCGATCACTTCAAAACTCGAACTGTCCGAAACTTCGTCGGTTCGACGACATACCCTTTTCGGCCTTGCTCGAAATACGTGAATTCGCGCGTAACACCATCTTTTTCGTACACGCCGATTTCCGCGTCTCCCAACTTCGCCAACAAACTTGCCTGCGCTTTGTCGCGGTCTTTCTTCATCTGGTTGAAGGCGTCGTTGATCGTCACGTAGTTATCAACCAAATCAGCAGGAACAATAGCGCGTTTCCCTTCTCGTCGACGAATCCGTTTCATCGTTTCGAGACCCGGCGCGTCATTCGGCTGAACGCGCGCCTGAACGTTGTCGATCCAAAACCGTTCGCATCGTTCGAGGATTGTCTGCTGAACAACTTCGTCAGCGAGAACTTCGTACATGACGAATCCGCGTCCACCGATCAGCGCCGGAACGAAAGCTTTCGGTTTCCGAGTCACCAATAATTGCGTCTGCACTTGCACGAAGTAATGCGCCGGAATCGAATCCGTGTATTCTTCGCCCCAATCTTCGCGCATTTCTTTACTGCCGAAAAACACGATGCAACTCGACTTGGCTTCGACCGGCGTTCCGTCCTGGGTTGTCCCGTCGAGCGTTGCCCCGATTATCCCGTTGGGATGAACAACCCAATCCCCCTTGCGGATCGGCCCCAAGATTCCCTCGGCCCAATGGATTACAGCCGGTTCGAGAAGATTCCCGGCTTCAATAGCCGGATTCGTCGTCGGCTCGATGCCTTCAGTCTTCAGAAAATACACGTCCGAAGCCGTCAGATAGCCGATCCCAAACAACCCGGCAACTTCTGATGCCGTGATGAAGTATCGACGCCTATTCAGTTCCGCTTGTGTCAGCGCCATGGAATCCCCCATGTTTGGCGTTACGGATAATCTTCAGAGTTTCCGGCGCTTCGATTCCAAGACGAACACGACCGCCGGTCGACTCGATCACAACCAATTCGATATCGCTTCCAATGCGAATCTTCTGATCTTTTTTCAATTTGAGAACCAACATTTCAAACCGCCTCCATGCGTCGAATATCGATCACAACCCAACCAACAACAGAAGAAAAAACGACTGGCGACAATCCAAGGAGGGCCACCGCCAAAAACCGCCGCCAGTCGTCCCCGAAGTCGAATTCACGTCCCGTGACGAACGCTCAATATCGACCGCGTATCAAAACGGCGAATCGGGTTGTTTCACTCCCCGCCGCCGAGATTATCAACCCAATCCATTGGGCAAATGCGTCCAGCACTTTCCACCCGCCAACCGGAAATCCAAAACGTTCCATACGAAACCGATCGGCGGTCAATCCGTCTCGGCGAGAACATACCGCGATCGTTAATTGTATGCAACATTAAATCCGCCGGTTTTTTTCCGCGCCTTTTCTTCCATTCCGAGACTCTGCCGGTTTTCTGTCTTCGGCGCTCCGAGTTGCGCCAGCGCGCCGAAAACAGAGTAGCGCAATAGGTCTTTTGATGTGCCATCAAGGAAGACCGGGAATAGCGCTATAGGTATGTCCGTGTCACCTGTGACATTTGTTGAATGTCATGCGGTTTTTCGATCGAATGTCACAAGTGACAACCTGTGACATTTTCCGGTTTGTCACCTGTGACACGAGCGCCGAGAAGCGCCGAAATGCGAGTTGTCCACAGGATTTCAACAGAGTTTTCCACAACCGATCCGACCGGAATATTTTTCGGAATAACTCACGAGACAGCCGGAAAATCTGGATACGAAAAAACCGCCGGTCCCAAGAAACCGGCGGTTCAACGCGACAGGAAGACGAAAACCGTCGCGTTACTGATCGCCCCTCGGCTTCCGACCGGCTTTCGGTCGATCGGGGAATCGAATCTTCATCGATTTCGCTTTTGCCGCCACGCGGGCATCGTCTCGCAAAATCTGTTCAACCATCCCGGAAATCGTTCGAACGTCGTCGCCGGACCGCTGCGCGTCCAACATCACGGAATTGACGGCCCGCAACACGTCGTCAGACAGCAATAGACACGTCCGATTCCATTTCGGCGCTGGCGGAGAATCGATATTCAACGAACGTTTTTGCATGGCACACCAAGAACTTCAGCAGACAACACGGTTTCGGCGGAATTGATCATACCAAATTATCAATCTCGTGATAGCGGCATTAACACATGCTCGAAACCTTCGATCGACATGAAAATCGGGTTGTCGGCGTTGATTATGTTGAATTCGACCGTTTCACCGTCGACGGCGGAAAGAAATTGCCGCATGTAGGAACCGTCCAACCGCACGATAAACGGCGTTCCTTCCAACGAAATCGGCATTTCCGTTTTCGCCGTTTCTTCGAAGATCGACCGATCTTTCCACCTGGTCTTCGGTTTACCTTTCCACTTCTCTTCCGCAGCCTTTTCTTCCGTTTCGACATGGGTTGCCGACAGAACCAACCGGCCCGACTGGAAATCGAAGTCGATACCGACGCTCTCAGCATTGGTTGCCGTCGACACTTGCCGCACGAGCCGCAGCATCTGCGATGCCTGGATATTCACCCGCGTTCGGCAATCCGTTTTTCGATTCAACAACCGATCGGCGTTCGGGAAACTCCCCGTCAATTCTTGCCCGAACACGCTGAACCCGCCCACCCGGAACGCGACTTGACCGCCAGACTTCCACGCTTGCATCGTCTTATCGTCGTCGCCGATCACCCGTTCGGCCAACTTCATTAACGACGCCGGAACCAGCGCTTCAAACTCTTCCAATCCTTTCGGAACAACCGTTTTGCACCGCGACAGCCGCCGCGAGTCGGTCGCGTCGAACCGCGAATCGATGCCTTTCACGTTGAACCGCACGCCGCCAACCGCCGCATTCGACGCCTTTTCGTCGGTCGCAAAAAACGTTTTGTTGTAGATCGATTTGAACCGCGCGCATTCCATCTCGACGACATCGGACACGACAAGTTCCGGCATCTTCGGGAATTTCTCCACGTCCGGTGTTTGTAATTTGAATTCGGAATCTGGTTTCTTCAACACCAAATCGCAACTATCCGATAGCTGAAACGTCGTTTCGCATTGCCACTCTTTCAAAATCGCGTGAATCAGTTTTGTCGGCAACAAAACTTTCACCGGTTCATTATTCGGACTCGGCCACGGATCGCCGACGTACGTCATGTGAGACGTTCCGTTTGTCGATGCCAGCCGGAACCCGTCCGGCCCGTTTTCCATCAGAACGCTGG
>CAYOYT010000001.1:19518-31640 GCA_964408245.1 uncultured Dongia sp.
CCGTTGCGCGTTAGCGCCTCCAAATTCTTGTCCCAGTCTGCGACCGCTTCCGCAATCGTTTTACCGGTCCCTGAACACGGAACGCGATTGACCGGACTGTAAATCGTCCATTCGCCTTCGAGGCGAAACATTGTGGCCCCGCGATAGTCGAGAATCTCGGCCAACGCGGATTCGATCGATTGTTCAAACTCTTCAACGTTTTTAAGTTTTCGGCCCATCGCGCCACACCGGCAAAGGCTTCTGGTTTTGAAGCCCCCTTTCCGCCGCGTCCATCTGGTCGATCAGCCCCATCACTTTGAGCGCCGATCGGTATTTGTCTTCGATCCTGGCCCGGCGTTTGATCTCCGCAGCCAATTCCACGCGAGCGATGGAAACATCGGCTTCCAGAATTTGAATTCGCGCTTGGCACTTGATCACGCCGCAGACCATGCCGCACACGAAACACGCCGCCGATACAGAGATCGCGGCCAACCATACCCAAAATGAGTTCGACGACAAATTAACCGCCTTTCATGTTCATCTCTTCATCCAATTTATGAACTTCGTCATCAGACAAAGACTCGAATATTTTCGTCACATCGCCACGATTTATAAAGCCGATGATTTGGCTTTGCACGAATAATCCCGGTTGCACTTTTATTCGGCGGGCTGCACTTTTAATCATTTCGGGGCAGTTCGGTCGATTTCTTCTTTCGCGGCTTGCTGAGCAACAGCCATGCGGAGAGCAGGGTCAGTGGGATGATGATAGACCAATATGGACATGCGTAGACGGACAATTTCGGAAGTGGACTTTTGCCATCAACAATTAGTACATTTGGCTGTCCTGGATAACACTTAAAGAAATGCTTGAGATGTCGAGCACGCTCGCTTCGATACGAAGTCGGCCATCGGAGACGATGAGCCTGTCTCACTTCCGCTTTAGCGATTTGCAAGAACATCCATGATTTATTTGAGACGATGAAAACGGAACAGTATTTGTCGGGTCGCAGAGTTAACACATCAATAACAGTGAGGCTCCTCACCCACCCCACCATGAACACACACGCCAGCAGCAGCGTCAACACGCCGAACTTGCGTCGTAGGGGGCGGAAGTATCCATTCATTGTTGGTCAACCGGGTTGCGATGCGGGTAGTTTCAGCGTTTCGCTACTGACAGGCACGTGTGTTGATGGCTGGCTACTGCTGCCCAGGAACCTTCCGAATCCAACTGGATACCTCAGCACCTGCTACTCGACTGGCATCGAATTTTGACGGATGAGCATCGCATCGACAGGAGGCAATTACATCCTCTGGCCTGAATCTCGTGCATGGAATGTCCGCTCGATTCTGCTCAAGATACTCGCGCTCATCAGCGGTCAGAGTGTGCCCAAGAACTCCCATCGCCGCAAATTCACGTTCGATGCGATCTGCAAATTTTGACTGCCATTGTGCATCATCTGCATCCGCCCGCCAGTCGTCCACATCCACCAATGGAAAGCCATTCTTATTAAACATAGCGAGTACCAGTGTGGCACACGTTAGGCCGATAGCACCAGTGATCGACCAAGTGCCGCTGGAGTTCTGCAATGCCGTGATCTTGTAGAATCTGAAGCCATAGTAGGTGCGTACTGGTTTGGTAGCAATCTGCTCACAGTCTCGCGCGATGTTTCTGAGAACTCGCGGCGGCAGTTGAGGAACAGCCCACGCTAGGCGTTCTTGCGGATCATAATCTCTGGCAACCACATTCGCGTGCCAATCCACATCGATTATTAATTCAAGAATCTGCAACGTCTTTTTGGTCGATCTGAACAAAATCATGGCATGATTTTGTCGCGCAGTTGGAGCCGACATTCCGACGGCCAAATGCTCAATGGCATGTGGCGTTGCAGGCAAGAACACAGGCCCATACATGCTCACCGCAGTCTATCAAGGATTTCTGCCGTTTCTTCGAGGCCGACTTCCGTTTCAAAACGAGAGCGTGTATTCCTGTAGAAGATTTCGCGAAATGGAATTCTATCGCGAGGAATGCTGGATGTTGCCATAAGAAACGCCAACAACACGTCAATGTGCGTTGTTTTGGTGTTCACCGCCTTGAGTGACTGCTCGCATCCAACTTCGTTTGCATCGACTAGCAAATCATCAATATGGCTGTACACGCGTACAATCGCCTCATCAACTTCCGAATGATCAGTGATTGTGGCTAGAGATTTCAAAAACGAATTCTCCTCCTTCAGTGTCACGTCATTTGCCGTAATGCTCTTGGAAAGCGCGGCTCGCACCACGCCCCCAACGAAAAGAAAAGTTTCACGCGCCGACGGTATCGAACAACGGTTCGCCGAGTTCATGCAAATTGCGAGCAATCGCCACGAACTTCCGGCCCGTCAACGCTTCGTACAACTGAACCAACTCAACAACAAATTGCATGTGGCGCACGTGAACCCACTGCGCCGCCACGTTGCGCGGCCCATGCGCTTTCACGATCCACACAAACCAGACTTCATCAATGCCGCTACTCCGCGACACGTCAACGCACAGATCCTCGGACGCCATCATAAACAGCGAACCGATCAATTCCCGCCCCAGGCAGCGCCGGAACGTCTTCAACCGTTGACCGCCCGGTTTGTCGATCTCGTGGAACCCGTTTGACGACAGCCAGTCTTCTGAAATGCGGATCAACATTGTTGCTACTTCCCGGCACGCCACTGGATCACAAATTCGATCGTCACTCCCAACAGCGCCCCTAAGCCAAAAACCACCGGAACTAACATTGAACCAATCCAGAAGATTGCCCCGCGCACGGTCACATCAGACCGCGCGGCTTCGAATTGCAGATATAGAACCCACAACACGCACGACACAAACCCACTTCCGACGGCCCACAAGAAATACCGCATCGAATCAACTCCGTTTTTGATTCATTCCGAACGATTGTTCCAAATCGACAACGCCAACTTCGCAGTTGATTCTGTCGCGGACGGCTTCACCCGGCAACCGGGATTCTCGCAACCGACCGACCGTTTTCGCGGCCCGCTCCCGCCGATCGGCCTGACTATTGGTTGCTCGCCGCAAAACGGACACGAACACGCCACCGACTCTTCAAGAACCCTGGCCCCCGCCAAAAGATAATCTATCGACACGAACTACCCCCTTTTCAGTTTCAGAATCTCGCCGCATTCCTTCACGCCCGGGATGCGACAACCGCACGAAACGACGATTGGCCCATCATCCGGATCGTATGGCCCATACCACTGCGATTCCGCGTTCCAACGAAATCGCCGCCCGCAAATATCACAACGATGAACTACCCATGAAAGAGACTCGCCCGGTTTTACGTCGTCGGGATCGAACAGTTTCAAGAACGATCGACGTTGTTCTGACACGACACCAATTCCTCTTCGCGCAAATCGGCAATCACAACATCCGGCACGATGTAGCCGAGTTTCTTTAACGATTCCAACCGATCGGCGCAGTCGCCTGCGGTTGAATCCAAGAACGATTGACCGTCATGCGGCAAACCGATGTCAACCCGCGCTGCGCGCAAAACCATGTCAAACACTTTTTGCGACCGACGAACCCACATTTCCGCCCAATCCGGATTGTCCGGCTCGTACGGCACCGGTTCCGGCAACGGCTCAGCGAAGACAACCCGATTCGCCGCAACGTGTGTTTGATACCCGATCGCGGACTCATAGCAATAAACGTCGCATTGAAAATCGTACGAACTCCACCGGCAATACGACATCGAATCTATTCCTTCGAATCACACGGATTCCGATCGACGCGCGACCGTTTCATAAAATCCGGCCTGAATTCGGCTTGCCGTTCGTTGGAGCGACGTTGATTACATTCGAAACACGCCATCACGCAAAACGCGAGGCTGTCGCGGCCACGCCGACGCTTATCGAACCGATCGCGCAAATGTTCTAAAGTCGCGTGATCGTGAAGAGGCTTTTTGATCGGCCTTCCAACCGGCGGTTGCCGACAACGTTTTTTGCAGTAGAAACACAACCCGCCCTGTTGAAAGAATCGAATTTCCCGTTTCAACCGATTGGCTGTCGGCATCGTTGGCCCCCGACGTTTCAAATCGTGAACTTCTTTCCGCATCGTTTGCATGTCAACTCGACAAAATGCCACGGTTCACCATGCGCACTGTCTTGATAGTCGTGATAATCCCAATTCCCACAACCGGCGGACATCTCACAAACCGCGTTCAAATCGAATCGGAAAGTTGCCAAGAATAACCGCCATAATCGACGCATGATTAACCTTTCGGACTCGCCGCGCAATGCGGGCAAAGATCAACAAACGCGAAACTACTATCCGGAAGCCACAGACAATTCCACCCGCGTTTTTTTAGCCATTCCGTCACGTTTTCAATTCGTGCGACAATCGGCCTCTCGTCGACGCGAAGTCGTTCGAAGTCGAACAACTGGCCGCATTTGTCACACGTAATACGATCGATTATTTGTCGCATTGAATCGTCCCAATATTCAACTCAATTCGCCGTGTGTTGTTTGTCGCGCTCAATCTCTAATACCACGGTCCCGCGATTCCCGTTTCGCAGTATTCGCGCGATCCGTAGACCTGGGAATCGCCGCAGAATGTTCCGCGTATACGACGCGATCCCATCACGATCGTCGTCGATTGTCACCGCCGACCGATTGCCGGTTGTCATCACATAGCCGCCGATCAACTCGATGCGATCGTCGATATTCAATACCGCCAGATTCGCAAACTTCGGATCGTTCAGAGACGCCAGATACTCGGCGAACGTTGTCGGTATGGGACTCATTGCAGTTCTTTCGGGATTGCGACACGTTTTCCGCATTCGGCACAAATTGCCGTTGTCGGCGACGACAGATATTTTACTTGATCCAAATCGGTTTCTTCGACTTTGCCATCGATTCCGACCAATTCTCGCCACCAGCCACCAACACGAATCGACTTCCAAAACAACTTCGAACCGCACTTACAAACGATAGTCGGCATCCGTTCCGGCCCCCGGTTGAACTATTTCGATTTCGATTTCGATCGTTTCGGCTTCGATGCTGGTTCTTTCGGTAACTGCGTGAGTGCCGACGCGACTGATTACAAGAAACCGATGTTTTCAGACAGCCTAGTTTCAAACAATATGTTGATGTTTCTCGCAAATGAATCAACGGCCTCGATCAGAGTCTTGACCATCGATTTGTTTTCCGGCGTATTCGGCAACAACGCATAATGCGCCCCAAAATCTCTGCCAATTACTGGTTCACCATCCTGAACACGCGACCCGTATAGAATCGAGTCTTTGGCGCGATGGAACTTTTTACCGTCCGATGTCGTCATTAATTCATACTCGGACACTTCGATCGACATATCTGAACATTGGTTCCGGCTTGACGACAGTTCGCAAGCAAATTTGACATACAAATACGGCTCCCACTTTCCGGACAACGCGCAATTAGACAACCATTCGGAAACATTGGTTTTCAACGAATTGATATCGGCGCTGCTGTTTCTGTACGGTTGGCCGTTGTGTGTGAAATCGACGCTGAATTTTTCTTGTCCAGACCGATCAGTCACCAGCCGCACTGGCACATCGACGAAGACTCGCGCGCCGCTGACATCTACCGGAATTTTCCAAGTCGTAATCTTTTTCGATGGCATTCCAAACAATCCCCCAACTGTATTTCAAGACTGACCCAACCGACCGCGAATCAAGTGTGCGCGTGTTTTTCCATACGTTCGCGAAGCCGTGCAATTCGTTCGTCAAACGATTTGTTTTGCTGTTCCTGAAATTGGCCAACCGCGTTGATAACAACCGTCGCCGCGCTCACGGCCCGGCGACACATCACGATCGAAACCAGCAGAATCACCGATTCCACCAACAGCATCGCCGCGAGAACAATCGAGATCCAAAACCACACGATCGCACCGCCTTTCAATTGATCTGAAAATCATCGTCTCAATCGCGTACCGACTGAGAGTTCGTCTGGTTTGTTATTTCACTTACGGTTCGACTTCGGCGGCACAAATTCCATGTCCGGAAGTTCGGTAACGAAACAATCACACGGTTCTTCAACGATCGTCGCCCGTTTGAACTGCGACAACAGAAACGCGGTTGCGGCCTCTTCCAAATCTTTCCCGCAACCTTTGTCGAGAATTCGAACCGCCTCCGTAGCGAGAACATCACCGTGCGCCAAACGGTTTTCTGGCAGCAACTTGACCGCGTCGTAAACACGCCCTTCGATCCGAGGTTGCCGATTCAAATTGTGTTCGCGCCGCCACGCCCACAAGACGAACGCAACCAGCGCAACAACCGTCGTCGCCCAAACCGCCGCGACTTCAACAATGATTTTCCGCATCACTTCGGCATCAACTTCAACCATCATTCGACCTTTCCAACCGTGAACGGGAAATCTCGGCGCTATACACAACGCACGTTTGCCCGTTGAAAATGATCACTTCGTAATTCTGTTTGAGATATTCCTCAGCCCCGTCAAAGAGATCGGCAGGCGAGTTGAACGAATACACTGGAATTGCCGCGATTATTGACGATTCCGAGAATTCACCTTTCGCCGCCGCGAACGACGATTTCAACGTTTGGTAATCAATCGCAAGGCACAACACGCAAACACGACGCATCGCCCGCATTTGCGACACATGCCGTTTTAACGATTCCAAATCGCTTTCGATGCCGAGTGATTTAACCGTCGAAGCCGTCATCAAGAATTGCGACGGAAACTGGATGTTCTTGAAGAAATCATTTTCCACGGAATACGCCTTCTGAATCCGGACGACTCGCCACATGATGAACCGTTACCGGCATTGGTTCGATATGCAATTCCGCGTTGAATTTGGCCTCTTCGCTCAGAATTCTTTCAACCGCCGCGCACCATTGATTCTTTACGACGTTGTCAAGATTGTCCCACGATTCCGCGCCATCCAAAAACCCGTCGCGAGCCTCGTACGCGATGTAACCAGCCCGCGCGAAACCGAGAATCTTTTGATGGTACTTTTCTTCCCAATACGCGGTTTCTTCTGCCGAGTAATCGGCGGGATCGCGAACACCGGCAGTGATATGACCGTCTGACATTGATTCACCAATTCTTGAAGTTCAACGGTAATACCATTTAACAGAATCAATCGCACGTCGGCCCAATTGGCTGATTTCGTACACCGATTCCGTAATCGTGTATTCGCCAACATAGCTGGTTTCGTGTCTGCCTTTCACGTATCCCGCCGATCGGACGCGCGTCATCAATTGATAGAACGCAGCGCGCGACATTGGCGCGCCACGCTGTTTCAGATTGTCGCGCAATTCGGCCCCGGTCTTCTGACCGTCCAACAAAGGCAGTATCGCCGCGTACTGCAAATGCGACATCGATGGAATCTGCGGAAGCGACAGACTACGAACACCGTTCTTTTCAATCGTGTTCAATTAACCACCCTTTTTGAAATCGCCGTCACACGGTTCATTGAACCCGGTCGACTTGTGGTATCCCAAATCGATTTCGTTGGCCGGAATGCCAACCAGATATCCGCGCCTCAGATGCCACTCCGGCGTATTCTCGTCGAACGTGTAATACACGTCTTTGATTTGCGCTTCAGTGATGCGATTGCGGCAAATCCAATATTCGCCGTTCATTTCCAATCGCAACAACGAATAGGCGTCGGCGATAATTTCGATCACCCGTTCTACAGTCCGGCGATTCTCCGGCTGAATACGGAACATCGCCGCTTTGCATGCGCCGAGATAGACTTTCTCGGCTTGCCCCGCCATGAATCCGGCACCGAACGAATCCAATTTTGCGGATTCCAGTTGTTCCCGCAGTCGACGATAGATTTCACCGCATGCAATTGTCATTGAACTACCTCACCCATAGAGTCGGTTTCGTGTCTGACCGCAGATAGAGCGGATGTTTCGGGAAGCCGCCGTCAGTCAAACCCAAGTGATACAGCGCCACGCCTTCCGCTCTCAGCATCGATTCGACTTCGGCCCCGCGATCCAAATACGCGCCATGCGTTCCCCACGCGCAAACAACCATCTTGCACAACAACGCATAGAATTTCAGGATGCCGTCATTCTGTTTGCCAATCGGACCGGGGATATCCCGCAACCGATACGGATCGGTTGAACGATACGCGAAGATATTCAGCATCACGAACCCGTCGAACCCCCAGGCATGCGCGAACCCGCGACAACGTCTCACGGTTGGATCGTCTTCGGTTTCCGTTGCCGTTGACGGGTTCAATCCAATGAACGCCACGCATTTCGACGATCCTTCATCGGATTCCATTCGTTTCAAAACATACCGATATTCGTTCAGTTTTCCGCCGTATGTCGCCGACGAAAACAGTTCCGATATCGGTTTTGGTTTACTCGGCATTGAATCGATACGTATCGGAATTCTCCGCGTCATTTCAAACCGCCGTTTCCAAAGATCGGATCGCAAACATGGCACCAGCCATTAACGCGCTGGTGATATCCACGGCATTTCTCCGGCGACATCCCGTTTTTGAACTTTGAGACTCCGTCGTATTGGCGAGACGGATTTGACTCGAAACAACAGAGGCACACGAACGCGAATTCCAGAACTTCGCAGGCAATTATTTTCATGTCGCCGACTACAGGAACAAAATCGTTTGGATCTTTGCCAATCGGCAAATCCAAGTTGAGATATCGGTAAAGCGGAAGCGGATAACCTGAACGGTTCACGCGAGAAAGAGGCTGCGCCTTATCAAGCCACCATTGAACGTCCGGCGATGCGACCTGTCCGATTTTCTCGGCATCCACTTTGATGAATCGCGGCGGACTCTTCGGATCAATGACAAGATGACCGCTTTCGTCAGTCCAATAACACCACGTTCCACACATCGATACGACTCCCAAAGTTCCGATACAGATCGGTTTCAACCCAACTCAGACGGCTTTCGACCGTCCAAAATCACCGGCGGCATCGTCTGACCGATCACAACCAGCCACACGCGGCCAGTCTTGTTAATCTCCGCCAATTCTTCCGCAGTCGGACGCCAACACGAAATCACGCCTGGATAGCCGCCGAACTCACGCCGCGCGATCGACAACGGCAAACAATCGTCTTTCATTGAATCCGGCGGGTTCAGAAAATCGTCGGACTCAGCAAAAGACGATGGAACCATGATTGCGATCAACCCCCAACGAAATACAACATACAATTTCCGCCGCGATTGTCCAGATCACAGATTGAACGCTTTCCAGACAGCGTAAATCGTCACGATATGCCAAACATTGTCTACCACGATCGAACTCCACGGCCTACAGGCACCGTCACGGAATCCACGCTGGCCAACCAATCCCATCCACCACGAAATGATATAGGTTCGATCTTGAATGAAATGCGTCGTCAGTAGAATCGCAAAGACAAACGGGTTCCAAACCCAGGCGAACGCCATCACACATACCGTCCAGATCAGACAGTGAATCAGGCAAACAAACGTCGACTTCTTTTTGTTCGACGAAAGGTAGTCATTCTGTAGCAAATAGTCGCCCACACACGCGCCCACGATCGCTTCAATCATCCGATTTCCAACCCTTCGTCCGGTATCGCTAGTTCGCAGATTATCCGGCTATGCGCCACGACTTTGCGTTTGATCAACGGCCCCGGATACCGTTGAAGAGTTTTGAGAATGAAATCAGCCGTTTTCGGCCCGTTCTGTTCCACGCCAATGCGATCGGCAATCATGTGCAACAACGTCAAATCGCCGCGCCGGATCGCGTTGTTTCCAGTTTCCCGCAGAACTTCCAACGCCACTTTCCCGATATTCTTTCGGTCGACGTAACGACGTGTTTGCACCGGCGCGGCCTCGTATCCATTCAACCCCAACAACTCGTCAGCACTGCAATTGAAGATTCGGCAATAAGCCTTCAGCATTCGCACCGCAAACGGCATCGACTCTTTTTCGCGGATGCAAACACACGCCACGCCGACGCCAAGTTTCTTGGCCATCTCGCCCAACGTCAGACCGGCGTCGACTCGCTTGATGCGGATTCGTTCCCCGTAATCGTCGGACATTGTGGATTCCCGGCGGACTCGCGGACGGTATCAATACATGATGACAACTGCCCTTGCGCCGCGCCAATGCTCGCGAACGGCTTCGATTGGTCGCCAACCCGAGCCGTTTCGTCGTCGCCATTCACCGCATCGACATAAGTAGTTCGAATCATTTCTGTTTCCATTCCGTGATAATAAAACCGAATCATCTCAATCAGGGTAAAAACGTCGTCGCGTTCTTTGGCCAATTTGATCAAATACGACAAATGATCGTCGGTCAATTTCTTCGAGCGGATGCCGTACAAAATCGCGTCTTGCGTCCAATACGCGACCGAATCCGATTCCGATTTCAGCAACATCAACAGAGCGCCGACGCAATGCTGAGTCGGCCCCTGGTGATTTCGCGGCCCGTCAACCTCGTCGCGATTGTCCGTTTTGTGGCACGTATGCGCGAACTCTTGCCGCGATATCGATTCCATGTAGCCTTCGAAGTTCGCGGCAACGCCCACATGAAACGGCGTCGTCTTCAGAAACGGACAATCGCCGCACGGCTTTTTTAGATCGTATTCGACGTTAATCCGCAGCGCCGCCGCTACCGGGTTCAGTTGTGCCATCTGGAACCATTGCCCCTTCCGTCTCAGAACCCGATTGTTTCCTTCGTGCGATCTCTGGCCAATCGAATTCAATCAACGCTGGCCAGAACGTGACAACCGGCCTGCGGAATAATTTTGAGATCCCAAGCAATTGCGAGGCTGTCGGCGATTCCGCGCAGTTGATTAACGACAGCAAACGCAATTCCTGCATTTGGTCGACGAATCGATCCGTCCCGTAACCCGCCGTCGCTTCCATCAGTTTGACAGCCAGATATCGACGGCTGAAATCGTGAAGATGTTGATTCGCCTCGTCTGGATCTCCGTTGTTCCGCACTTTGGCCGGACGCATTAACGGAACGATCGCTTCAAATAACGCCATCTGAGCATGACCGGCGCATTTTGGATTCGTCGAAGCAATCACCATTTCGTCGATCGCTTGTCGAAACTCCGGAGTCAAGGCATCAACGGACTGTTTGACTGCCGCATACGTCAAAATTGCCGCGCCAAAAATCGACTGTTCACCAATCCCAACTTGCAACATCGAAAACCAACCCTTCTAAATCAGGACTCGAAACAAATAGGCATCGAACCCGCCCTCTTCGAAATAGTTGTGAACGACTTCCACGGCGCGAAATCCAGCCGCCTTGAAGAACAAATGGGCATCAAGATTCGAATCCATCACATGCGCCGTAATCGCGTTCCGGCTGGTTTTCTTGGCGATTTTCTTGATCAACGCCGTCGCCACGCCTTTGCGCAATGCCCACGGCGCAACCGCGAGATTCATGATATGGACGGAATCCGGCAACAATTCGTAGATCACGAACCCGGCTATCCGTTCTTGATGCTCGGCGACAAACGCCACGCAATCCGGCCTGCGAAGATGATCGTAGAAATCCTGTTCATGCCACGGATAATCAAAACTCACGTTTTCGATGTCGAGCACAAACGGCATATCGCGCCGGATCATCCATCGAAGATTCATCGTCAATTGTGTTTCCGTCGTCATGATCTCCGCCTTTCTGCTACGCAAACGCCGGTTCCTGAACCGCATCGCGTCGTTCCAAATCGATTTTAATCCGGATAGGTCGGCGGTTCTCGTCCAAAACCCGCCATTGATACCCCAAGCAAAAACCGGACACAGTTGCCGACAAAACGGCGACAACCATCGTCACATACATTCGAGAAACCAGCCGATCGATGTGTTTTTCAAGACCGGCTTGGGTAATCGAAAGTTCGTGCGAAACCGCCATGATTGGCCCCAGGATTAAAACGATTGAATTGTGAAAGCGGACACGGTGGACGCCCCCGACCGTGCCCGCCTTGCGCATGTTGAAACTCAGCCGAGCCGCTAACCATAGCTCGACGCCTTTTGTGCCGGTCGATACGAGACAACGCATTTCTTCCGCCATTGGAAGGCAATCGGGTTGATTCTCGATATCAGTTGCCAACCGTTATTCGTCAACACGAAAAACAGAATCATGTGGCAATACCGCCGCAAGATCCGTTCGTACCGTTTGAGTTTGGTTTTCATTCG
>CAYOYT010000001.1:31740-36311 GCA_964408245.1 uncultured Dongia sp.
TAGTTCATCCAAATACGTTCGATCTTCCGTTCTTTCGTTGCCTTCGAACTGGCGTTGTTGGGCAAATCGAAATCCGCAGTCCACCAATCCAATTGGTTTTTCTTGACGAAATCTTCGTACAACCGGCTCGGATACCCCGACAGCATGAAATGCCCTTCGACCGACATCAACGCCGTCAATAGCTCGATATGCTGATCGTCCGACATCTCGAATTCGTACGAATCTTTAGCCGTTCGAGTTTCTTGGACATACGGAGGATCACAGTAAAACAGAGAATCCGGCCCGTCTTGTTGTTTGATCACCTTGATTGCGTCGGCTTTCAACACGATCACCCGGCGAAGCCGTTCGTAGACCGCGTCGAGACCGTCGACCGCGTTCCACCATGCCGACGCCAATTCGTTCATACCGCCGCGATGCCGCGTTTTAGCCAACGTCGCGAAGCCTTTGCCCAACCCCTGCCGAGACTGCCGGATTCGCACGAAAAACGCGACAGCGCTGGTCACAGGATCGTATCGGCGAGTTGTGACGCCTTTCGCGATCTCGAATTCGTGTTGACTGCATGGAATCGATTGAACGATCCGCTTGAACCTCGCGAATAGCTTTTCGTCTTGAAGCACTTGCCAGAAGTTCGTTAGTTCCCCGTTGCAGTCGGAAACGACTTCCGAAATGCCTTCGCACGGCCACGAGAACAATTCTGATAAGCCGCCAGCGTATGGATGAACACGATGAACGTATTTCTTGGGGAAATAGGGAACCAGTTTCGGCGCAAGATATGTTTTGCCGCCATGCCATTTCAAAGGCGATGCAACCGCCATGCGACCGGCCCCCAACTTGCGAACGTAATCCACGGAACGCTTCCGAGATTACCCCCAACGTTTCCGAAAAGGAACATGCCCGGCGTTTCATTCCGGACGATTTCCGGAAATGTTATGCGCCATTTCGAAAATCCAGTCAAGAGACTTTCGACGCGATCTTGATTGCGCCGCTCAATAGCCTGTCGTTAGTGAGATAACCGCGCGCCGCTAGCGCGAGACAATTGAACCATGTTGCTTGTTTGGCCATCTCGTCAAGATGCGCCACGATCGCGGCCCGGTTCTCTTCGCACCCCTTCACGCCCCAACGATCCATCTTGTTTTGCCATGCAACGCAATCGCAGTTCGCAGGTTGAACCAACCCGGCACGGCTGAAGATCCCGCGTAGCGCCGTTCCGACCGGCTCGGCGATTTTCGTTTCGGCGACCCGATGCGCTTCGATCCTGATTCGTCGTCGTTCGGCAATCCGGCTCGGATGAAAAATACACCCCTGACACGCGACAACGTCGACTTTCGATTCGAGCGCCAGAAGTTCCGGAATTGTCTTCACGCATTGGCAATTACGCTTATTGCAAGCGAACACGCCGCCGCCAGATTCCGCGCCAAGATGTCGGCATTCGCTCATATTTCTGACAATTGAACTGAGTAGCTTGTTGGTGGACAGGAACCGGTGATTTCGATCGGTTCCGAGATCAGACCGGAACCGGTGAACATACACACGCCGGTATCGAAAGCGATACTCCACGTATCGCCCGACTGAGTCACCGTGATTGTATACGGATCGCCGGTACACGAACCGGTATACGTCCATTCGCCGTCATCAATTCGGATCAGTTCCCATGTATCCTCGCTGCAAAACGTTGCCGACTCGCGCAGATGGACCTGAATCCGACTCGCCGTCGACGGTTCGTCATCAAGAAATGGAACGATGCAAACGTCGCACTCAATTTGAATGCCTTCCGGCAGATTGTGTGCGTCTTCCAATGTCATTTTTGACGAACACCGCCCACTATGACCGATGTTGCCAGTGAACTTAATCGGCATCGGTTCACCCTTTGAGAAGTTCGGTCCATAGCGCCGCGTTCGCCGCCGTCAACGTCCAGACTCCTGGCGACACCGCTACGATCGGCCCAACGTCCGCTTTGAAAGCAACTGTGATCACCATATTACTGAACGAGTTCGTTTGAGAAACAACCGTCGTATACCCATCCGGAGGAATCGGCACGTTCGACGTAGCCACGTCCAGCGCGAAAATAATCGCCGCGTCCGAATACGTTGTGCCGATTGCCGTTGGCGCAATGTCCGTTTCGGCGTCGATCCCCAACGTACCATCGGGATTTTCTGAATCAGCGCCGTCGATTTCGATCAACGCGGCACAACTTCCGTTTCCGCCTGATTCGATCGTGTAGCTTGTCGGTTCACTCGGCCCGGCTTTCTTTCTCCAGACCTGCGCCGACTTGCTGGCAACGTCGATAAACCCACCATCAAGCCGCGTCCAGCCGCTCGTTAAGACTTTGGCGTCACTCGTCGAATCGTCCACGATCGCCAGATACAACCATTTCCCTTCAGTCGCGGCCCCGCCAGTCAAACCAACATCGTAATTCGAACTCCCGTCGTTTTCTTCAGACGCGAACCGCGTCACGGAAATATTCTTGGGGATGTCAGGTATCAAACAGATATTGCAATTTGGCAACGACGATTTTCCATACAACGGAATCAGTCGATGCGCGTCGACCAACACCATTCGCGAACTCACCAACGGATTAAACCGACCGTCGAACGGTTTGAACTTCACGGCGCATCCCACCAGAAATTGATATTGGCTTGCCCCAAATCGCGGAACATATTCGCCGGATTCGTCTCGTTGTGTGTATAGCACACGCCAGCTACCGGAGGATGACCATCATACGACGACAACGGTTCACCCTGGAAAATTGGAACGTGATCGGGAACAACCGAAAACGGATAGTGTCGAAACGTTGTCCAAAAATCTGGTTGCGGAAGGTTGTTTGCCGGACGGTATGAATAGTTCGACAAATAGATCGTCTGTTGAAGCGAACCCTCAAACCGAATATCGAACCCAAGGCAACCCGCATAATCGATGTAGAATTTCAGCCAAGCTTTTAACACCGGCCCCCAATTCCCATTGTATCCGCCGTCGCCGCTCGCGGTTGGTTGAACGAATCCATACCAAACATGCGGAGTTGCAAGGCTTGCCATCCCCGGTTTGTATTGCAAATTGTAGATTTTGTCTTCGCGCGGCGGATGATCAAACCAATCATTCGGCGTCGGTTTGAGCATCCCCGGAGGCGCAGGCAATGGACCGTGCCAAATAAATCGTTGGTAATCTTTAATGATTCGCGCAGGCATGTTCATTGTTAGATAGACGAATTCTGTATCGATCGGACTTGGTCGGTATTCTGAATAGTCGTCGCCTTCAATCGGCGGCAACTGGTCGCACTCGCGCGTAAACGGATCATTACTGTTCGGATCTGGAATAAGACACGGTTCACAATCCACGTTCAAACCGGCGTCGAAAAAACGATGCGGTTCCAACATCTTGAATTGCATCGCGCACAATTCATTGACTGGACCCTGAATCTTGAATTTTAGCGCCATCACAACCCCACGATGTCATCACCTGAAGTCAAAACTAACTCCAATTCCGAATCGATTCCATCAGCAGTAAAGACCCATTCATATTCGCCAGTGTCGACACCGTCTGTCACTTCGATCGTCGGCGATTTCCAGATACATCCGGTATCGTGCGTTAAATATTGAGTACCGCCGAGTTCTGGATAGAGTGAAATCTCGCCAAAGTTCACGCGATATCGAATCGATGCGTTTTCAGGACACGCGGCGCAACTCTCAACCGTCGCCTCTTCCGCCGTGATGCAATCGCGGCAATCACAACACGCGCAGCCGCCGCCGCCAGATGGAGTTGAAGTTGACTCACCGCCGCCGCCCTTGCGCATGAACATGGCGCGTTTGATTCCAAATTCGAAATCAACGTAGCCCTGGGCAATGAATCCTTCGCCTTCATGCGTGACAAACCATTCGCCGTCCTCTGGCCCCCATTCCTCCCCGGCAACGGGATTCGGCCCCTCCGGATCGATCGCGATGTAAATCAACGGATCATAGAACGCATTATCGACCGATCGGTTTTCCCATTCGAGACCGTCGCCGGTTTCTTCGCCAACCGCAACCGGCCTCGGCCCCGTGACGAAAATATTTTTCGTACTGCCGTCGACATACTTTCCAACGTGATGAATTAAAAATTCTTCCGTGTTTTCGAGATCGACCATCTCGACGGAATTCACGACGACGATTGAACGCGGCGGAATGACTTCTTCGGAATCGTTTTGAATCCGAATATGCATCGACGGCGCAAGCGGAGTTCCCATCGCTTATGTTCCCCACGAGCCGAGCAACTTCGCGCGTCGTTCGGCAATTTCCGCTTCCAATTTGAGTTTTTCGGCGATGTTCCGCCGCCCGTCGCGCTGCCGTCGTTCGAGATACGGCGGAGTCTCGTAATGATGCTCGGTCCCGATATTCAAGATCGTATCGTGTCCGCCTTTGTTGTCGCTCTTGTATGTGACCGAAACCCGCCGACCATCCAAATCGATCGGATACAACCCGACATACGTTCGCACCCCGGAACCGACGACTTCGTAAATTCGCCGTTGCGCCTGTAAGTAATAATCGCAAATCATGTTGACCTCTTCGAGGTTGTGAACCCCGTCGAGAAACGCGCCGGTT
>CAYOYT010000001.1:36411-73324 GCA_964408245.1 uncultured Dongia sp.
GGATCGATATTCATCGAGAACGACGCCGGTTCGTCGTCTGATTCCCGGTAAACAGCCCCCTGGTAATCAATACGGGTTCCGATCGGATAGTTTCCGTCCTCGGCATGCGCCCCGTAATACGATCCGAAAATGAAGGCGTTCCGCTGATGCTGTTCGCCGCGATCGTCCGTCCATTGTTGAGTAAGCGCGTTCGTCAAAACCAATTGTTTTCGACGCACCAACCCCGGAATGTGATTCCCGTTTTCGTCGGTTTCGTCGCCATACCCCCAAATCCGTATCCCGACTTCAGCCGGAGGAGGCGGTTGATTGCCAATGAACGGACCAATATTCGCCATTGGAGCCGCCGCCGCCGCGCGACCGTAAGAGATATCCGGCCCGCTCGGATTGTTGGAAATCGTCGACGTATACGCCCCGTTTTCGCTGACTCGAAACATTTTCCAGACGCACGATTGCGCCAATTCTTGGGCGCTTAGCAACGTTCCATCCGCGATCCGTTGACGTTGCGGGTTCAACAAGCTTTGGAACTGGTAATCTTCGAATCCCCACGGACTCGCGTCACTTTTCCGATACGACAGATTCGGCAAAATATTGATTGACTGGTCAAATTCCCGCCCAATTGCTTCCAACGTCAATCGTGTTTGGTACTGAATCGGCGCAGTCGCGATCGTCAGAATATGCGGCCCTTCGACGGGATCGATTCCCTCCCCAGGATCTTGATATCGCGTCTGCCATGGCGCATCCGGCCAAAACATCCCGTCCCCGGCTCGGCAGATCACCCAAGACGCATCGGAACGCTTCGGGACGATCCGACAACCGTACGAATCGCATAACGTCGCCAACGCTTCCGCAGCGTTCACGCAATCCCAATCGACGTATGGTCGATCCAATCCCGGCAGCGCCTGCGCGTTGTACCGCGTTACCCCCATCGCTTCGAAGCACAGCGCCGCGAGTTGTTGCGGAGTTCGTTCGTGAACTGGATTCACCCAACCGCTGCGCAATCGAATGTTGTATCGTCCCGTGATCGTCGGAAACGCCCACGCCCATCGCTCATCGAGAAGCCGAATCGTGACAACTTGACCGCCGGAATTCCGCTGAAATTCCGCCGAATCAAGCAAACAATTCCGGAACCATGTTTCGTAAACGCCGGTTTCGTCGCGATAGAAGAACCCCAAATCGCCGATCAGCGCTGGCGGTTCGTCCTGCGGAAGAATCGTCATTGTAAACACGGCTGGAGAAATCCCGGCGTTGTCCGTTCCGGCGCAACTCTCGTATTGGTACACGCCAGGAAACGATACAAACGCGGAATCGCCGTCCATCACACAAGCCCGCCGATTAAGTCATCGAAATGGAATTGTTGGTTCCGTGCCACACGTTCATTTTCGTTGTCTGGTTCAATTTGAAACTGAGTGTTCCGGAATTCACAACTTTTTGATTATCGATAATTTTCGCGTTATCGCCATAAATCTCAATCGGATTCGCGACAGTCTTTGCGTTTGGATCTTGATCGAATGATAGCGTGCCCGTTCCTGAAACGGTCGCGTCCGTCAATTCGTCGATCGAATTATAGTAGACCGTTCCCGCTTGAACGTCGAGCGCCGTAATCTCGCCCGCGTCGACGTAGATCGTTCCGCCAACGCTTTGAAGAGTGAGCGCCGTCACGTCGTTATTGATCCGAACAAGCCCACCGGCGACAGCCACGGAACCCAACGTCGCCCCTTCCCCGCAATGCAAGAACACGTCCGATGCGACGTTGTCGACGTAGGAAGTCGTAATCGTCGGGAATTGGGCAGTTGTTCCAGCGTAGAACGCGACCCCAACATCCCCTTTAGTCACGTTCAATCGGCTCGACCCATTCCCGCCAGTGATCAGCACAACCGGCACATCGTTTTCAACCCGCCGCCCGGTATTCGTGACAGTCACCAACGCCGTATTGGCCCCGAACGCGATGTTACATCGGCTGATATTCCGACTATTGATAACCGCCGTTCCGCCCGCCAACGTCAACGCCGTCGTTCGATACTCGGAATACTGATTCGTCCCTGATGTTGAATCTTGATTGATCGACGGCAAACCGATTTCCCCGGAATAGCCGTCTTTCACTTGCAACACGATTCCAGTCAGCGACGTTGCAAGATTGTATTTGCAAGCAACATTGCCGTAATCGAAAACCAACACGTCCGAATTGGCTGGAGCGCCGCCGGACCAATTCGCCGCGTTGTCGAATGAGTTCGGCCCCGTGCCCGCCGTCGTATTCGTGATCGAGAACGTCGCGCCGCCCGCTCCAACGGAAATCGTCCCAGGCTTCCCGGCAACTTTCGCTGTGACCGTCATACTGGTGAACGGCCCCGCCGCCGGAACGCCAGCCGCCGTATATTCTTGGATTTCCGGCGGAACTGTCGTCGATATCGAGTTCCACGCCGCCACAAGACCGGCCAACACGATCGCGACCGTCGCCGAGCCATCGGCCACATACGAGATCGATTTGCCGTTGATCGTCATCGTGTATGTTTGGCTTGTCACTGTCCCGGACAATGAAACCGTCCACAGATCCGCTACGCGCGCCGCGTTTCCAATCCAACGTTTTGTTGCCACAACCGGACCCTTCTATTTACTGGACGATTTTGGGAAGACCGTAAAGCCGCGTTGCCGAGCGGAAACTGTAACTCCAACTCGTTTCCCATTGATATGCAACCCCGCGAATCATCGACGGTGATTTGTGAGTTCGGCTTTGCGCCCCCTCTTGCCGTCGCAGCGCATTCGGCCACAACGGCGGATTGCCCGGCGGAAACGGCGAAGATGTCGTAATCGACCCCGTTTGAGTCGCATAAAAAAACGATTGTTCCGTTACGTTCTGAATGATCGGCGGACCGATCGCGGGAGTTCGTTCGACCTGAATCGGCCCCCCGTCGATATCGTTGAAAGTGATTGTTTCCTCGTAATTGAAAACCGTTCCGCCGACGAACATCGGGAATTCGGCGCTAAGACTGAACGTGTAATCGAGATAGGTAATACCCATCGACCGACTGATTTCGCCGTGAGAAATTGGCGATGTCACCATCACGCCGCCAATCGTCAGACTATTGTCGAGAAAAAACGGCGTCATATTGCCGCTGTCGTCCAACATCCCGGCGGAGAACCCATTCACCGAATACGCGGTTTTCACGGCAGCATATTGCGCCATGATGTCGGCCTGACTCACGCCGAGAAGCCGCCCCTTCAGCCCCCAATCAACACGGCGGAACTGGACCTTTTGATTCGGCGAATACGTATATGCCGACGTGATTCCAGTCCAATGAACTTGGTCGCGTGTGTGAGCGTAGGAACCGTAAACAAATTGCATGATTGACGACGCCTAAAACAAACCCCAAGTTCTCGAACGCCGATTCTGTTCTTCTTTATTCTTCGCCGCCAAATCTTCCAATTCGCGTTTCAGATTTTCAAACTTGTCGTTTGTCGTGAAGACTTCTTTCATTGTCGACACGAGTTCTTTTGCCTCTTGAGCCGCACGATTTCCGCTATCGGCGATGGCTTGTTTCAATTCCTCAATTCTCGGTTGCATACCTTCGAGGCGTTCGACTTCTTTTTCTTTGTCTCGCAACGTATCGGCATTGGCGCTTCGGCCTTTGAACCCCGCCCGCTGCGCGTCTTCAATGTCTTGGCGTTCCATCGTTTCTTCAGAGATTCCGCCGCGCCGCTGAGTTTTTTCCCAGTCGGTATAACGTTCGACGCCCTCATTTTCTTCGCGACCGGCGGCAATGTTCGCTTCCCGCTGCGCCTTAATGCGTTCGTGCTTCGCCTGAAGTCGCATTTGGATGGCTTGGTCGCCACGCGACATGGAACCAAAACCAATTTCATTGGCTCTGATCATTTCTTTGTCGGCGTGAACACGATCGCGCGCCGCCTGAAGGCTGTCACGGATTGCGTGATATTCATTAAGTTGCGCTTGTGCCCGCTTTTGAACTAACGACAACCGTTCGCGGTCAATCTCGGCATTTCGTCGATTGTAATCGGCATCGTTTTTCGCTGCCCCGGCGTCGATACCTTTAATCTTTTCTTGAACGCCTTCTTTCCGCGTCTGTTCGTTCATTCCGCGAAAGTGATTCAATGCGCCGATCGGAAGATTTATCATATCGGCTAGGAATTCGGTATTCGTCCCCGGCATACGCGGAACTTTGTGCCAAGGCGGATTCATGTTTGTTTCAAGTTCTGTTTGCGCCGATTTTCGTTGGTTTCTAAAACCTCCTTTCGCGTTTGTGTAATTAAAATCCAACTCACCTTTTGACTCGTCCAATACTTTGATTCGTTCCGTAAGATTCTTTTGCTCGTCTTGCGCCTCCATTTCCGAATAGTATCGGCCTTCTAACCCTTCCGAATACCGCCGGTATTCTTGTTTCTGCGCTGGCGTCATATTGCGATCGGCTTCAATTTGACGACGTTTGTTCTCCTGCATTTCATGGATAACGATATTCTGACTAGCGCGCGTCTGCGGCCCGGTATTGATAATACTTCCCGACATTTCCAATGCGTTTCGCGCGTCTTGATTCATCTTCACGGAAGAACGTCGCGTCGCGCGTTCCGCGTCGGCGGTCATTCCCTCCCAATATCGTCGATTGAGTTCCAAAGACACTTCGATCATGTGCCGAGTCACTTCGGCGAGAGCGACGACGGCACCGGCCCCGACAGCAGTGCCAACCCCAGCGCCAGCCAAGCCGCGAGCCGCTCCGGCAACGTTCATCCCGCCGACACCACCCCCGCCGCTGCCCATTGAAACTTGCCGTTGAAGCGCTTCGTATCGCGAAAGCAAATCCAATCCGCCGCGTACCGCGTCGTAATACCCTTGGACGCGAACTACCGATTGCGCCAACTCGCGGTTGTGGCCCGACATGCTCACGCCGAGGAGCGCCATCCCGCGACCGAATCGAGCCAATCCGGATTCAGCGACTTGCGTCAATTCAGAGTTAAGCCTCGCCGTCTGTCGAATGTTTTTCGTCGTCTGTTCTTCGGCGTTTTTTTGTTCCCGCGTCGTTTCTTGAATCGCCTTTGTCGCTTCCGCCTGGGCATCGCGCGCCGACGCCGCTGATTCGCGATCGTTTTCACGAATCGACCGCGTTTCCTCTTTCGTCAATTTATCCGTGATCTTCTTTTTGTCGGCGTCGGTGAACGGAACCCGTTGGCCCATCTGGCCCATTTTCGTAATCGCCAACATCTCTTCCGGCGACATTTTCGGCTGAATCAACTTCAACCGATCAACATCCGACATCGACTCATATCGGGACTCCGCCGCCGCCGATGCGCGATCGCGCACGCTTTGACCGTATCCCAGTCGCCCAATCGCCGGACCGCCCGCCGCCACAGGCGCACGATTGGCCCAATTTTGCCCGACGACGCCCGCTGACGGCCCCGGCTGATTAGCCACGGAAAGAGATCGTTCCAGCCCGTCAACGGTCGCTTTCGCAACCGTTGCGGACTCACGGAACTTGTTCATCGACTGCGAAGCAATGTCGCCGATCGATGCAAACTGTCTTTTCAAATCATCGATAACCGACTGAACCGACGATTTGAATTTCGTAACGTCGATCGCGCCTACGGCCATATCGCCGGTTTCGATCGACATCCGGATAACTACGTCGCGAATCGTGTCAGCCATCGCCCCCAGCCCCCATTTCCAAGGTAAGACGCTGATATTCTAGCTCACGAACCCTCGCAACGTTATCGATCACGCCCCGGATGATTTTCGCGTTTTCCCTAACCAATTGATCATCGGGAAACACGCCAACCGCCCGGCACTCCAAGTAATGTTCGTAACATTTCACGTTTTGCGGCAACAACGAATTCGGATCTTCCGGCGTTCCTTTCGGGCAACAGCGATGCGTCTGGCATGCTGGTTTTCGAACTAACGTTCCGTCTTTCTCGAATCCATACGCCTTGCGGGGAACCGGCTTTTTGTCACGCCCTTTTTCGACGGCCCCGGTATCGTCGTCGTAAACGTAAATCAGGCAATGCGCACAACTCCGATTGGCAACTTGCGGGGATCGCAGGAGCAAACGAACCCCTACTTCGAGTTTCCCTGAAGTTCCTCAATAGACGTTGTCTGCAACGCATCCTTTTTCGGATTCGGATCTTTATCACCCGGCAACACGCCTGAAATGATCTTGTAGAGCCGCCAAAACAATGGGTAAGCCACTCGCGCAACCGTGTCTTCGGACGGTTTGATTGCATGCCCGGCGACGTTTTTCAGATCCCACGAAATCAGATATTTCGCAACGAACTTGTTCACCAACTTTTCGGCGTCGACCGTCTTTTGCGGATCGAATTCCTCGCCGCGCTTCGCGTTCGCAACTTCGGTTTCATGCGCCGCAATGTCCATTCTCGCGGGAAAACGGAATCGGAACCGCAGTTCTTCGTGCAGCGATTCGGACCCGTCGCGCGGCACATCGGCGCGAATGTACCCGTCTTGCTCGTATCCGTCGTGAATGTAACTCGGCATTGAATCCCCTTCGATCGAAATGGTATGTTGGATTTCCGACGCGAACGGATTCTACAACAGGCGATGCAAATTGAAATTGCAGATCGAACTTGACACCAGCCAACTGACGGAAGAATTCTTCCGCGAGGCGCGCAAGATCCAATTCAATCCGCGATCGACGCCAACAGAAAAGATTCTCGCCCGTTCAGTCGTCGACCTGGGGAAATGCGTGAATCAATTGCTTCTCGCCATCCTTCGAAGCCAAGTCGGCATCGTTCTGGAAGATGGAGAAGAAAACCCGTTCGATTTCTTCAACAACGAATCAAACGGTTGAATCGTTCGCCGCAACCAGTTCTTTCGTTGTCGACACGCCGTAAACGTTGTAATTGAGCGGAAGTCGGATCTTCTGACGGCCTGGAATCGATGGCGATTTCGATACGGCCAGAATCCGGCCCAATGTCAAACCGAGCGAAACGGTTCCATTCGTGAACGCCAACGAAGCCGCTCGCGGAGTTCCGGCCCGCGCGTCTGATCGCAACGCCTGTTCGGTCGACGTGTATTTCGTCTGAATGCCCAACGTGATTACGCGGTCTTGCGGTTCCAAATCCGTCGCCGTCCGCCCGATCATGTATGTCGGATCGATCTTGTTGTCGATCATCAATTCGAACTTGTCGAGATCGTACGCCGTTGAATTGATCGTGATCCCCGATCCCATGTCACTGAGGCAATACGGTCGCGCCGTCGCATCTGGCGCGGGAACGGTCCCCGGATACGTACCGGCGTTCGCTTCAATCATCGTTTTGCCGACGACGCGCATCACCAGTTTGATTTTCTTCCCCGGCTCACCAGAGAAAACAGCGCTTGCACAACGGAGAACGTACGTTGCCACTTTTCCGACTTGATCGATCATCAGATAGAAATCTGACATCGCATCTGAGAGAGCATAGGAACCGCCCGAACCGGCTTGCCCGAAAATCAACGGCAGCAAGTAATCCAGTTCAACCGGCGTCGGTTCAAACGTGATCGACCCGGCAACGCGGACGTTTCCCAGCGCCACTCGCTCGACGTTGCGGGTTCGGGTTCCACGCAAACCGTCGTTTTCGATCAACTCGATATCTTCGATGATGTCGTGCGAAATGTATTCGAGACCGATAGCCGTCGCGTCGAACACGCCAGCCGGAGGCGAACCAGATGAACTGGTCGCCAACGCCATTTTACTAGCCCAACCGGAAGATTCGGTCATTGTTATTGACCTTTCCTTTGTCGCAAATCAGTGATCGAATCAAGACAAAACAACGCGATCGGTTGTAATCAGACTATTTCGATTCAGACTGTTCAACCGGCTTATCGGTTTCTTCCGCCGGTTTCGTTTCGGTGGAACCGGTCGACGCCAACGCCTCGGCCTGAATCTTGGCGAGTTTCTCCGCATCCGTTTCGCCTTTCGGTTGCATCCGACCGGCTTTGATTTCTTTCGCCTCGAACAATTCGCGTGAGAACTTCATTGCTTCATGTGAAGTCAGGAACGGCTTGCGGACCGGCTTTCCGTCCGCGTCCACGCCGTTTACCACATGCACGAAACCATCGTGCAGCGTAACGCCGTCTTCGACGATCGCAGGAGTTCCGGACGCTTCCGAAGTGATATGGCAGCCGTTTACATGCATGATTTGAAATCCCCTTTGGCAAACAGCCTATTCGCTCCGAAGTTGCCGGACAACAAAATCGGCTAGCATTTGGCAAAATCCGTCCAAATTCTGAGAAGTCATGCCGACGAATTCGCGTTGCGGAATGTTGATATCGTCGCCCGGCATCCGCCGCCCGCGACCGTCGCGACCAATCAACGGTTGATCGACTTCGAACACGCCGCCGAATTGATGTTTGTAAGCGTACGGAACGGCGGTTCCCCAGGTGAGACGCTTCGCTTCGACTTGCTGAATATGGTCGGGACTCGATTGCGTTACCGATTCCCGCAACCGACCCGATACGTCTAGCGTTCGATGATCGTTCGGCGTTCCGAGCGCGCGATAGTACCACGGAGGCCAAGATTGACCGCTCGGCCCGGCTTCCCGCGCGAAGTATTGCGCATGAATCGCAAACAATTCTTCCGAAATCTCGGTTAGCGGTTCCGTGAAATCGAGGCTTTCGATACTGCGCGAAATCTGGTTCGCGATCGAATCGACTTCACCAACATTGACATACGTTGTCATTACGGCAACCGCGTCATTTGTGCCATGATTCGAACCATGAACGTTGAAACGTAAAGCTTTCGCGTCATGAACGGCCCCCATTCAATCGCGTTGCCCGGTTCAACTTTCGTCGTGTAGTGATCGGGAATCGACGTAAAAGCGAAGTTCATCGACGCCCGAATCAATTTTTCTCGCCACGAAAGACGCAATTCCAAATCGTTGACCGACAACGGACCGACGATCCCCACCAAGATCCCTGGCCAAAATCCGTCTCGATAACTGGTTTCGTCGCCAGTCTTTTCCGGTCCGAATGGGCTGATTGACACAAACGGCAACGCAAGATTTTCGTCTTGATACGTGAACAATTCTTGGAAGATCACGCCGCCGGTTAAACCAGTCAGATTCAACGATTCGTAGCGAGCCTTGAGCGCCACCATTGAATCATAATGAAGAGAATTTCCGGCCATTCAACCGCCCCGCTACGCGCTCGGAATCTTCTTTTCGCAAGCGCACGACCAATTCGTCAGAACCGCTTTCAGAATCGCCCCGCGAGGAATGACGACGTATGTCACTCCATCGATATCGATTTCGTCGCCGCCGCGAATCTCGCGACCATCCCCATTCGGATTCAATTCGTGATCGGGAATCTTGATCAGCCGTTCGTTGCCCTGTAGCGACAAATGCGAGAATTCCTTGATTCTCGACGTGAGCGGTTTTTTCCACGCGCTCGATACGTTTACCGTCTCTGTCCCGTTGTTGCCGCGATACAACCGCACGACAGCCGGTCGACGATCGGGAATGATGTTCATCAACCCGCGTGCCATGTAGTTGTTTAACATGGTCAAACCGCTTTCGACGTGTAATTACTCAATACGTTCTTGATACTGCCGAACGCCTTCGCCACGGTCCCAGGATCGGCATACGAAACGCTCGCGTCCTCGTACGACATCGATTGAGCGTTGACGCCGCCAACCGAACCAGAGAACGCCGACATAATCACCGCCGAATTGATCGCCATCACCAAATCCGGCGGGATGTCTGCCGCTTCGTATCCAGCCCGATAAACGACTTTGATATTCCCGGTTGGCTTGGGCGGTTGATTGGCAATCCAACCCGCGTACCGCGTTGCCACTCCGTACCAAACGCCGCCGATGCGAGTCAGGATACCACTCGACCCGACGCCATCCGCACCGGATTTCAATGCGAAGTCGCGGCCTTCCACGAGATTCAACGACGAATTGAATCCATCGGCGTTCTGGCCGAAATGCCCAGCGCTATCGACGCAAACGGAATCGATCGAAATCACCGGATATTGCCGGAGAACCAAAATCGGCGAATTATCGCCAGAATGGTATTCCGTGTAATCCGCCGCTTCGATATCGCGCCGAATCGTCTTTTTGACCAGAGAAGTCATGGCGAGAATCAATGCGTCGAACTGCGCATCGCGCGAGGCATCCGATAGCGGAATCCCCGCTTGAATCTTTACGCTGTCTCGTGTCGTCAAAGCCACGTCGGCCCCCGCTGAATTATTCTCGCGGTTTCAACACAATCGCGCCTTCGTCGCCGCCGGTCGATTGTTCTGTCGACCCGGTTTCCTCGACGGTTTCAGACTTCGATTCAGAATCGGCCAGATTAGCTTTCAGATTCTCATCGTCGATCAATTGCTTGACCTCGGACGATTCGTCGGTCGACTCAACGTTCGTTGACGGCAAGAACCGCGACAGAACGCCGGTTGCCGACGCTTCCCAACCCAATCGCTCGCGTTCCGGAATCGCGTCGTATGGTGGATGTGGAAACGGAACGCCCGCGTCCACAACGCCACGAAACGAATCGTACGCCACGCGGCCCGGCGTCGGCTGAACTTCGACCGCAACCGATCCAGCCGCGCCTTCCGTGTTTTCGTCGGACATGATCATTTTCCGTTTTCAGAGAGAATTAATCGGCAACCAACGCGACGAACAAACGACCCAGGATCAATTAACGGTTTCGCTGGCTTTCGCCCGTTCCCGTTCAGAAATCCGCGATTGAATTTCTTTCGCCTTTTCCAACGTCGCCGGAATCAACGTTCGCGCTGTCGTGATTTCGCCGCGTTTCCATTCCGGGAATTCTGAGAACTCGTTTGCCGACTCCGGCAGTTTTTCGAGTTGCGACCAGATTTCCGCGAGTCGATCCAATTTCCCATATTTCCGAGAAACCAGATTCACCGGATGCGATTGCCGCAGATTCGGCGCATGACAATCGGCCAACGCATCTTCGAGCCGATCGAACACCACTTTACCGGCTTTGAACTGGCCGAATCGCGCCAAAAACACTTGCGCGGCATTGATCGACGCATCCGACAACGCCTCAGCGTTAATCCGACCGCCAGCCATCGCAAAACTGGCCGCAAACAACTCTATCGAAACCCGTTTCAGTTCGTTCGATTCGTAATCTTTTTTGTCGCCTTTGGCCGTTTCCGTTTTCGTTCCGTCCGACATGATTCTACCCAAAAAGAGATTATTTGCGCGGAATAGAACGCCGGTTGATCAAAAGACCAACCGGCGCTTTTCTGAAACATACCGAATCTGGCGAGCGTTAAGCAATCGCCGAAATATTCGTTGCTCCGGCGTAACGGATGCCGCACAGAATGTAGAAGGCGCATCCCAACTGAGCGTTTCCGCCAACGTCGGGGATCGTCAACCGCATATACTTAAACCCGTTCGCCATATCCAAATCGGTCGCAAGAACTTCGGTTGCGATCACCGACGCCGCTTCCGCGCTGTCGGTATTCGTGTAAGTCGCCGCCGCCGTTTGCGTGACAATCGTCCATAGCGGAGTCGACGCAATTGCACCAACTTTGATCCGCAGACGCGACACGTTCAGCGCCTTCAACCCGCCGCCGCCCGTCGATGTTGCCTGTTGCAACGTGAAAACGGGATCGTCACCGGCGGTTCCGACCGCCTTGAACAGCACGACTACGCAACGATCGCACAAGCTCATATTGACGTATTGGCCGTTGTTCGCCGCCGACTGCATATCGACCGGGATAAACCCCGGAACGATGTCGTGAGTTTCGAGAAACTCGTGATTGTAATCGCCGCTCATTTTGTCCCAATCCTTAACGGGTTCAGAATTTCGTCAGTACCGCCACAAGACAAAAACCACCAGCCCCGACAACGGTTCTTAACGAGCCGCGATCGTGACGAAACTTGATTGCGTGTTGCTGCCCTGGTAAGGCGTCAACGGTGAATTCTCCCACGGGCAAGCGTTCATTCGCAGGGTGAATCGCAGCGCCGTTTGATCGGACAAGAACTCGACATGCATCGAAACCGCTTGTTCGATACCGCCCTTGCTGATCGAGATGATTTGCGACAAGTCAGCCAACAACAAATCGCCGACAGCGCCCAACGTCGGGCAGAATTCAATCGGCGTGATCGGTCGACCGCCCAAGGTTCCGTATGGCGCGCCTGACAATCCAGTCGGCGGCATGAAGACCAGTTGCCCCGAGTAGGTTCCGGTTGCTAGCGACAGTTGCATCAACTGTTGGATAGCGTCCTGATTACAGAACCATTCCGCATTCTGGAAATACGGCGCGAACATGCGGTTTTGCATCTTGGCAACGTTGGCACCGACGATCGTTGTTCCGCCTTGACCGCCTTCAGCCGCAACCGAAATCAGGCTTGGCGCTTTCAGCGCGCCCAACGGTTTGCCGACCCCGTCGCCGTTGATGATTGCATCGCCCGTCATGAACTCGAATTCGCTTGACGCTTTCTTGTTCACGTATTGTTCGAGCGCAAACCCGTTGTCGGCAATCAGTTCATCCGTCAGATAGACAATCACCATCAACTTCTGAAGGCGGAGGTTGATTTCTCGCAACGACGGTTTCGACGCCGTAACCGTGTCGCCTTCACCAGCCCAATAGCCACGCAATCCACCGTGACGACTTCCGTTCGCTCGTGACGTTTCAGCGTTCGCCAGGAACATCATGTTGTTCCCGCCGACCGTGTAATTGTTCGTGCGGTTGAAAATCGTGTTGCCGAACAAGTGTTCGAGGATCGTCATCGAGAATTCCGGCAGAACGGCAAAGCCGCCGTCTCCGCCGATTTTCTCGGACATGCCTTGGACCGCTTTGAACTGGGTTCGCATCTTGTCGGCAAATTCCGACGTGTGGCCGCGTTCCATCCCTTCCCGGATGAAATGCGTCATCGACTTGAATTGCGACAGAGGTTCATACCCCTGACGAATCATCGATTTCAACGCGGTTTTATGGTCCGGTTGATGCGCGTTCGGCCCCTTGCCTTGCGACCCGAACACGAGCGTTGCGCTTTCGTCGGAGTATCCCCAACCGCCAGAGATTCGACCATCGGCATCGCGACGGACCCCACCGAGATCGGGAGTCATTTTCAGAGACTTCAGTTGAGTCTCGTAATCGTCTCGCTCCTTTTTGATCGTCGCCAACTCCGTTGAAATCTTCTGGTTGTTGGCTTCCGCGATTTTGACCTTTTCCAAAACTTCGCTGATCGTTGCGGACATCGTAAATCCTTTCGAAATCAACTGTCGCGGATTTCGGCCCGCAACTGGGAAAAACTACAATTCGACAAGTCGAACTAAGCGTTAGCGCTGAGTTTGTTCACCGCCGCCAATGCCTCGTCCAACTTCTTTTGTTCGTCTGGCGAAATCGCGGTCTTCGCTTTGGCGTTCATCGACTTGAGCGCCGTTGCTTTCGCTTGATCAACCAAACGCCCCTGGTGATTCACGACTTCCGTCAGAATCTTTTTCTGCTTTGGCGTGAGATTGTTCGCGGAAATCAACGATTTCAATTGGTGAGTCAACCCGACCATTTGATGCCGCGTCGACAGATTCAGAGACAACATCGACTTCATCTCAGAATCAAGTTGGTCATCGCCCATATCGTCTTCACTTTCGCCTTCGTCCTCGGTCGACAGCGAAGATTTGATCGATGGGTAATGCTCAACCGATGCGCCTTCCAGCGCTTTCAAATGATCGCCGAGACTGTCGCGAATCGCCGACATCGACCCTTTAACGCCTTCGTGTTCAAGCCGATGATCGAGGCAACCATTCAGAGTTTTGTAGCATTGCTTCAAAACCGAATGCGTTGAATCAATGATCTGTTTGCCATACGGCATCATGTCCGGATCGAGTTCCATCGGTTCGCTACCAGCGCCTTCACCGGCTCCGGAATCACCGGCCCCGGCATCGTCGCCAGCACTCGCCGCCGCTTCATCCGCCGGAGTCGTTTTGTCAACGTCTTCGACCGTTTCGTCAGCATCGCCAGCCATTTTATTTTTCCCCGGTAAACCAATTCCCAGCGCCTTCAACTGAGGCGCAACCGACAACAGCGACTTCATCACGGACGGAACGATTTTCGAACCGCCGAGACGATTTCGATGAATGGCTTTTGCGACTGAATCGGGGTTCACCCCCAACGCGCACCAAGACCATTCTTCCAAGAACCATTCATCAACAATCAGGATTTCCCGACCGTCGATCCATTTCGAACGAACCCGAATCGGCGTTTCGCGTACGGACGTTGCCCGAACTACGCCTTCATCGACCAATTCGAAAATTTGCATTGCCTCGACGGACGACTGAGCGAAAAAGCATGTTGCCTCGACGCTGTCATCATTGATCACAACCGTTAGCCGACCGTCGTTGTCCTCGGACCGGCCAATCGGGGTTGATAATCCTTCCAGCCCATGCCCCCACATCACCACCGGGTTCTTCCGGTACTGACTGAGATTGCAACCGGCGGGAATCAACAAGTCTTTTTTACGGTCGACAGTCGCTACGGAAATCAGCGTTTTTGCGCTGACCGCCGCACGGTCGACGTATGGTTTGCCGACCCGGTTCATCCCAAGCGAAGAACTGTCAACGAATTTGTAATGCGAACCGATTTGATGAATTGGGGTTGTTCGGCCATCCAAAATCTTACGAACTTGACTTGCGTCGACCGCAAACCCGTTCTTTGTTCGTTGATTTTGAGTTAAACCGCTCATGTTGGAGCGATTAGAACCGTGAAGACAAAACTTGTGAAGATGCGCAACTAACATTCCGTCCAAATGCGCGCCAAATTTCTATTCGGCAACGTACGACGTGTAGAGCGGTTCATTACACGATGGGCAATAGCGCTTCTGGATGCGCAGACCGCCAGCGAGTTTTAACGTCCCTTTGACTCGGCAGATGCGTTTGCACTTGTGGCAGACGGGTTTTTTCGTCAGAGACCACCAGCCGCAAAACGGACGTTTCTTCCGTGCGACCTTGAGCGGCTGGCCTTCAATGGCTTTGCTATCCGGCAACTTCGGAGCGCCGTTGAGTCGGCAAAGCCGATTGAACTTTCGGCAGACTGGCTTTCGCAATAATGACCATCCGTGAAATGGCCTTGTTGCTCTCGCGACTTTGACCGTTTGCCCGTACGTCACTTCAATAATCCCTTCGAAGTTCCCCCTATCATTGACGGAATTTCGAGAGATAGCAATCAGAGACGGTTAGCGTAGTCGATCCAACAGGCGCAACGCGGATGAATCGGCGCTCCGTTTGGATATCGCGCGCCCCACTCGCGGCGAGTCGTCAGATGATTCGGCGCGCAGATTCCGCAGACGTTGCTGTGCAGAAAATCGCAATGCCAGAGATCGTCAGCCGAGATCCCAACCGTGTTACCGATCGCGATTTCCCCGCCCTGGAACCGCGTTCGCGTCGTCTCGTCGGACACAATCCGATCGATCCGATGAACCCCAAAGGCGTCGTCAACCAGCCGATCGAGTTCCTCGTCGGAAATCTCCGGTTCCGGCTCGATGTCCGGTTCCGTCTGGATAGGCGTTTTCCGCCCAACTTCCTGCGGCACTTCGAGTTCCGGAATTTCATCGACAGACGGTTCAGACGGTTCGCCCACCGTCCTGGGAAGTCGTGCCCGACTGCCCGGCGGCACGTCCGGCGGTTCCCCCGTCCGCTGAAACGGGTTTTCGCGGTTTCGGCGACGATGTTCGGCCACGCTGGCATCGGTTTCGAACCCCGGGTCGACCGGTTCCGGTTTCAACTTGTCGAACTTCTGAGTGATTACCGCCCGAGTTGAATCCGACCAATATTTCCCGAATCGCGACGATGAACCCACCGCCAGCCCGTACGCGGTCAATTGTGCTTCGGCCCCGTCCCAACCGTGAAGCGCAAACGATTCGTTGAACAACAGCAGGAAAATCGGGAAGAATTCGCGATCGGCTTCGTCTTCGACCTTATCCCAAAACGATTGCGGGACGTTTTTTAGACTCGGCGGTTCCCCGAGCAACCGGCGGAATTCGCGCATGTGGCGACGCGCCACGGCCCCGAACTTTTTCCCAAACTCAACTTCCATTCGCTCGCGGTCTGGAAATTCTGGCATCGTCGGCCCCCGAACATCGATCAAGACTCCGCGCCATGGTATACGCTGATTCGTCCCCATGATAACCGCGAATCGTGTCGATCGCATGGAACCCGAGTTGCCGGAAGAACAGCTGAGCGCTGAGATTCGATTCGGGAATGTTCACCAATACCGAATCAATGCATCCGTCTTTCAGCATGCGGGAAAGATAGCCGACCAGTTGCCGCCCGAATCCCTGTCGCTGATAAACCGGTTTGACGGCGAGTCTCAGAATCTCGAAATGGGTTAAATTCGACGATACGATCAGGTATCCGGCCACGTCGCCACAGAAAGCGCAATTCACCACGCCCCATCGGTATTGGCCCGGGACGCATTGCAACGACTTCGCAAACGTCCGCATTGTCCACCGTGCGGACTCGCCGAACACCAGCCGATCGATTTTCAGCACTTCCCCAAACCGCCCGTCGATCTCGCCGTCGAACCCAAGAATGTTGCCGACTTCTCGCAGCATGCTGTTTTTTCCTCCCTGAAACGCACAAACGGCACTGAGAAGAATTAACTTCCCGATGCCGTTCGTGCATGCGCTGGGTCGACCCAAGAATACCGCCAGACGATTCCGGCGGCAACGTCAATCGGTTTCGTCGTCCTCTTCCCGCTTCGGCCACGGACGCCCCGCCCCCCGGATCGCTTCGTCGATTCCGTACGACTCGGCGAGCCGTTCGAGGATGATTTTCTGTTTGGTAATCTTCGGATCTTTCTTCTGGCGCTTGACCAATTCTTTGGAAACCGCTTTCAACCATTCCGGCGGCAACCGCAACGCCACAAAATTTTCAGTCGACAAGTTAACTGCCCTCCCCATTCTATCGTTCAGAACCCGCCGGACACGCCCCGCCGGAACCGCGTTCAGACTTGGAACGAATGAACGTCCCGCACGGCCAACAACGCCGCGTTCACGTCGCCACAGACGCGCAGCAGTTCCGCCGCCGCTTTCATCATCTCGCGCGTGATCTGTAGCGCACCAGTCGACGTATGCGGTTGAACCGACGTTCGAATCGTCACATCCCGCACGACTGCGGCCCGTTTCTTTTTCCCGCGTCCGCCCGCGATTCCCAGTTTCTTTCGAGTCGTGTAGAACGCCACCGAAAAACTGTTCTTGTTGATCACATGCCCAGGATGGTTTTCCTTGATGTGCTGCTGAACTTCCGCCGACGATGCCCGCTTGTTTTTCGCCAAGTAATCACGGATCGCTTCAGACATATTGAATTCTACATTTTTCACGAACAATCCCCCTTTGGACTCGAATCAGATCAACCGGGTTCGCACGTTGCGAAGCCCGAACTATTCCCGCTTGCCGTATTGAGCGCCGCCAAATGGCGTTTCGGCCAACGACAAAAGCAAGTTGTCTGCCGCCCGAATCGCCTCGACAACCGCGTCATTCTCCGCAACGCCTTCTTTCGCGATGCACGATTGCATCATCAGCGCGGCCACGTATTCACGTTTTGTTAAACCGCAACCGCCGCCAGGAATTGGTATCGCCGACGAATTGGCGTTAGGCGCTCGGTATTCAAAGTTTTTGAACATCTTCGACAAACCCCCTCTTGAACAACGTTGGTTGAACTCCGTGCGGCAGGATTGTTCCGCCATACGAAACCGGGACTTTCGGATTGTTGCCGACCATCCCCAGGCAATGGATATCCGGGAACGGCGGTTCCCCGGTCAAAATCCGCTCGATAGCGTCCTCGGCATGTCCTACATGACGCTCCGGATTGCCCCATGCGGCAACCGTCAATTCGGACCGCTTTGCCGTTTTAGCGATCAGTTCAAGATTCTCGCGGACCAAATCACGCAACTGAAAATCGGACCGGCCCCATATATCGCTGAAGTGCGACCTCGCATCGGCTTTATTCACGTTGAATAACGGCAGCAGACTGACAACGCGAAGTTGATCGTAGCCCCATTCTCGCGAGTGCGCAATGAGATTGTACAAAACCCGATCGTCTTTCTTTTCGTCGGAGCCGCCAGGATGGTAGAGAATCCAACAAACCGTCTTCGGATTCGCAACCGGGTTCCACTTGCGAACAAGGTAAACCCGATATTTTCGATCGTGCGCAAATAGTGCGTTCCGGTACAACCGCTAACCCTCCAACCCAAGAGAACGAACCGATACCGCCGCTCACAGCAACGCGGCACAAGCCTTGATCGCGGACGCGACCGCGTTCCACCACGTCACATCGGATTTATCGTTGTGGACTTCGCGAACCGATTTCAGCATTTCGGCGAACATCTTCGGGTTATCGATCGCATCATGAATCGACGGACACGACAGACAAACTTCGCTTCGATCAGACCAGACGATTCCCGTCCCGGCGTCGTTCATTTCCGCCGCTCGCCCGGTATCGAGATCGACGAAATAGAACCCATCGTTGCATGCGTCTAACGCTTCATTGGGTTCACCGCCGATCAATTCGTGATCTTGCTCACAGTAATGCGCCAACGCATCGCGGACCCCGCCAGACCGGACGCAATTATTCAGAGTCAACGTGATTTTCAGACCAACAGTCGTTGCCATTTTATTTCCCCAACTGAAAAACAGGACACAACCGGACCCAGGAGAGACTACGCCGATCCGCTGATCGTCCAAGAAATCGTTTTCGTCTCGCCGTCGAGTTCGACTTTGATCGATGATTCGCCCGAGTCGATCGCGTCTTCGATCAACTCGTAAACACTCAGCGATTCGTCGGTGTCGTCGCAAAACTGAGCGCCGCAATCGACGATCTCGACACCGTCATCGACGTTGACAGTCCCACGTAGTTTGCCGCTACCGGCCCAAACCTGATCCACGAAAATCATGATGCCGCGTGTGATTTCGGTTGCGTTCTTGTTCGACATGATTTGTTTCCCCAACTAAGAAAGTTTCGTTTCGGCCAGCGTGTTTCAGTCGCGTGACACGAACAATTGTAATCAATTATCGACCAACCGCAACCGTAATTGATCACAATTCCCAAGAATTATTCAGGATTCTTGTCTGGTTCCGTCGTCGAGAAATCCCGCCGGAACTTCTCGCGGAACTCGTCGACTTTCGCATCGACCGTTGCCGCCATCGCCTGGAATAGCTTGTATTTCACGTCGTTCGCCACCGTTTGCGGGCATCCGGGGAAATACGCCTTCACCGCGTTATCCGCCGCGATCATCAACGCCGACAATGCCTGTAGCTTCCACGGCGAGACGATCTTTTTGGCAATCACGTCTTTCAACCCAATATCGAAATACGAATCAATGTCCGTTCGGATCATTTCCAATAGTTTGCTCATTGCCCGGCGTCCTCCGTGGCCTTGTCCGCGACGGCCTGAATCTCGGCAATTAGTTTCTCCGCCCGCTTTCGCCCGTCGATGATCTGGTCGAGTTGAAACGCCAATTGCTTGATGATCTCCGCTGCCCGCGACTTAAAAACCGATTCCGTGCCGATTTCAAATCGCGAGTGAATAGAAAAAGTCGCTGCCAGAACAAGACCAATCGCCGCCAATGCGTCGGGATTGTCCAGATCCTCTTTTGTTAACGCATTGGTAATTCGCCCAATCGTTTCACCGAATTTGTCGCCGTCGTCTTCCGAGTTCACCAGCGCCGCATACGTTTTCAATTTCTGACTCCAATTCTTGTTGCTAAACATCTCGATACAAATCGACTTCGAACAACGTATCCGAATGCCGATCTTGCCACACGACTTCACCACATTCGGGACACTCCGCGATTGATTCGGCAGAGTCGTTGACGAACCAACAGTATTCGCAAATGTCGCGGCCCCAGTTGAACGCCACGGCCTTCGGTGGACCGATTGGAATCCATCCATCCGCTTGCGCGTCGCGACTCTCAGACAACGCTTCGTCGATCGTTTGTCCGCCGACTTTCCAGAACTCACGTTTGGTTCGTCGCTTCAGCAGTTTGTTTGTCACGTATCCCGCGACCGCCGACAGCGAACCGCCGATAATCGCGTCGACCGCTGGAATTCCTGTTAGCGACATGGTTCCACCAATCACAGCAAGTCGTTTTTGATTTGATCCAGCAGCACGCGAGCCGCGAATGACACGACTAAACCCCGAGTTTGTCGCCGCAGTTGAAACAAAAATCCGGCTTTGTTCTCACGTCGCATCCAGTCCGTTCGATGAACGAACCGAAATCGAAGTATTCCGCCGTCTCGCCAGGATGAATTTTCTCGACGCATCCACGGCAACAAAACAAATCCCACCACGCGCCGCCGGTCAACTCGATTCCGTAGAAGTGTCGCGGCCCCGGAAAACACGTCCGGCAGTCGCCGTCGCCGCATCCGCAAAGTTCGTCGGTTCCGAAATTGGTTGCCATGATTCCCCCAGGTTAATTGATTGAACTGAACTATTCGCCGCCTTTGGCGAGTTTGACGGCATCCTGCAACATCTGCCGAGCGCGGAACAATTCTTGGAACTCTCGACCGTCCGGAACCGGGATCAACCGATACGCCTTCAGCATCGCTTCGCACGCGGCCAGCAGTTTCGGCGCGGCCTGTTTCACGCGATCGACAGGCATCACACGAACTGTCTGCGACGAATTTGGAGTTGCCACGATCTCGTAAACGATTTTCTGAGACCACGCATTCACCGGCCTGACCACACGAATTCTGCCGATTGAATGGTTGATTCGTTTGGCCCGCTGAACGGCTTCGATCAGCCCGTCGACGAACAACGCCGTATAGATCGTGACGCAATTTCCGTGCGAAGTCGCGTATTGAATCTGGTACATAACGACCGGCCTTTCAATAATTCGGGAAGTCGATTCGGCTGAATCCGAGTTCTTTCGACAGCCGATCGGCCAACCCCTGGCCGATGTTCGCATGGCGACTGATCGTCGCGTCGGATTCGTTGCCGAGCATGCAACCGATCCACGTCGAGCCGCTCAAACAATCTTCGAGAATCTCTTTGTCGAGTTCCGACAGTTCATCCGGTATCAACCGACGCTCGACAGAGACCAACAGCACGTCGCAACGATCGATCACCGCTTCGGCGTCGTCGCAGATTTCGCTGTCAACCAGACAACCGGCAATCGCGTCTGACGCTTCCAATCGATGCGCCAGAATCTCGGATTCGAGTTTCGTAAGCTTGAACACGGCCAACCGCCTTTCACGACAACGGGGAATTCACCGCCCAGGCGATGCCGTCGCGAGTGAGTTCCCCCGCGTCCAACAACCGCAATACGTCCGACCAGTCCCATTCGTCGCCGAGACTGAGCAACCGCGCGAACTCGACCAAATCTAGGTCTTGATCACCGCTCGCGATTTTTGCGGTTAACTCGTCCAGCCACTCCGCATTTGTTTGAGTCGTCATCGTCTCGCCCCTGTGAGATTGGAGAAAAGGCGTCCCGCCGGTTTAGTGGCGAGACGCGACGAACCGGCTTCAAACCGCCGGAACCTGACCGGCCACCGGCATTTCCGCCAGACTGGCCGCATGCCGCGTTTCCGTCCAACGGTATCCGCATTCGCCCAAGAGTCGTTCCGATCGTTCCGCCGATTCCAGCCCGTTGCGGACAAACATTCCGCCCGCTGAACCGCGTTCGTGATCGTCGTAAAAGACGAAATACGTGTCGACGGTAATCGTGATTGCCCGCTGAGGAAATTCGGTTGCCATGTTTGTTTCCCAACTACGTTTGTTTCAGAAAGTGCGTTGCGGTTGTTTCAATCCCGCGCCCGCGTCCCGCCGATAACTATAATCAGTTATCGGCGAGTTGCCAACATAATTGTGATCAATTCGGAGAATTTCCCGAAATTAATCCGAACGATTCCACAACCGGCCCGATCACTGCGATTGCCGAGCGAACGTCGTCGGCGTGTTTCTTCATCCAATTCGAAATCTGGATATCCGTCGCCAACTTGGCCCGGCTGTCTTTCGAGACTCGCAACCGGTTGTAAGTCGGATACAGGCGTTTCGTTGTCCACCAGTGTTGTGCGAAGGAAAACCCCAGCGCCCGTACGAGACTGGCGAACGCGAGCCGAATCGTTTCGTCCTTAATCGCACACGCCACCGAGTTGATCGACCAACCGCCATAACAGTTGTTGGCCTTGCGATGCCACTCCAACATCAAGTCGACATAGTCGAACGCTTCGGCCAGGAACTCGCGATTCAACCGATACTTGGTTTCCTTTGCGATCGCTTCGCCCGACTTGCCTTCACCGAACAACGTGACGCACTCCGAGCCGACAATCATCGTCAACTTTTTCGCGTCGTTCTGGACATGGTAAACATTCTTGATTGCGTGTCCGCACAGATGACAGCAATCGTCACCGCTGTTCGGCGTGTCCGCCTGGGCATACCCGGCGGGAAACTTGAACTCCGGCATTTCCTTTGCGCCGGTTGGCGTGTCGACCGAAGCGAATCCGGTCACTTCCATTGCCGACCATTCCGACTGATTCGTGCCAGTGTAGAGATACGTTGCCAAACACGCTTGACCGTAGTTCAAAAGACCTTTGCCGTCGCCCTTTGCTTTGGCAACCGCTTCCGCTTTCGTCAAACCGTTCGGACCAGCAACGTCACACATGGCAGATTTCCCCAACTCAGAGTTTCGATTCGTCGCGGCTGTTTCAGTTCCGCGTCACGTCTGTAATTGTAATCACTTATCGAGTGAACACAAGACAACTGATCACAATTATTTCTGAATTCCGGAAATTTCTTTCGAATCAGGTTTCCGCGCAGGATCACAGATCGGAAACGTCGGTCGAGTCGTCGGCGTCGTTCTCCGGCAGTTTCACCAGTTCTGACAATGCTTTGGTCGAACCGTCGACAATGTCGGCCAGAGAACGCAACTGCGCCGCGATCCGTTCGGCCTCGCCGCATTGTCTCAAGACTCCGCGCGCATGCCGGACGGTTTCGACGACGTTCAGTTCGACAGGATGATCGAACTCGCCTTTCCACGTCTTTCCGGCGATTAGCTCCATTTCATTTTGATCCATCTCGACGATGAATTTATTGGGAATCGTCGGATATCGATAACTTTGCTGGATGCCAATGATTTTCACGGTTTCACGCCTTTCGTTTGAGAATTGAGAACTACCACCGCGTCACACGTCGGCCCGCGAGATCAGATCGTCGGCATGGTCCGCCGTCAGTCCGCGACTGATCAGCATGTTTCGCAGACTGTTTTTCCGATGCGCGGCCACGAACCCTTCCGAGCCGTCGACATAGCGGCACTTCACTTTCCAGAACTGACTATCTTTGAACACGCGGCCAATCACCGAATCAATCACTTTGTCCGTCACGTTACGCCCCTTCCCGGTTTTGTCGGCACTTCCGACCGACAGACTTTGCCGCCAGCAGATACACGTCGATCCCCCAGGCTTCGAACACCTTTTCCAAGAATCGCACGGTTGGCGACGTGTAATCGTTTTCGATGTTGTTGAGATGAACGTACGAACACCCGATTTCGCGGCCCGCCGCGCGTTGCGACAAGCATTTCGACAATCGGATCGACTTGAGCGCCGAGCCTATCGGCAACGGCGTTTTAACGGCGTCGGTCATTCTGAATCGTCTTTCTGTTCGAGTCGCTGAACTTGTGAACCATCGCCCAACGTCGGCAACCGCTTCCGCAGTTCGTCGCCGAGAGCGCCCAGCCCGAGCGACTCGATTTTCGAATCCACGAACGCGGCCACTTCCGATTTGCACTCCGAGACGGTTTTTTCCATCGCTTCGTTGAACTGAGAATTCATAAACGTGATGTGCGAATTCATGAACATTTCGAGGCTTCGCAGCATCGATAGAACTTCGTTTTGATCGGCTTTCTTGATCGTCTTTTGGCTGAACACGGTCGAAATCTTGTCGATCACGCCACGGAGTTTTTTCGACGACTCGTGAACGGTTTCTTCGAACTCGTTTTCGAAAACTTTCCGCTGATTCACTTCGGGACAATCATCCATCCGCTGACCGGCGACATAGCGGATCGTGCAAGGAATCCCAAACCCGACATTAAGGTTTGTCATCAGTTCCAGAAATTGGTTAGCGCTCAGTTCGACCTCGATCAACTCTTCACGTCCGTGAAACCGATCTTCGTTCAGATCGCGAATTTTCTCCGCTCGCCGAATCTTCAGAGAAAATGTCGTGTGATGTTCGATCGACGATCCAAACAGATTCGAGCCGTTCGACTGTCGGCGGTTCACGCCGATCATGCCATAGGACTCGTGGGATTCTTTCGTCCCGAATCGTTCCGTCTGTTCGACAACCGGCGGTTTCTTGTTTGTCATCTGCGATCAACGCCCCTTCAAGAACGATTTGTTTCCAACCAGTTTTCGAGAACCGGACGCCACACAACGCGGCGTCCGGAGTTGTTTCGGTTCAGATCACCGCAACCGGCTTGTGAGTGATTTCGAACCCGGTAAAGTCGCAAACCGCCTTGTCGAGAACCACGATAAACCGGCCTTCCGGAACTTTGGCAATCAGTCCGCCATTCTTCAGCCAACAAATCGCGAAGTTCGCGGCATCCCCTTTTTCGACAATCGCGCGCCCGCCGTCACAACCGAGCGTTCGCCCGTCGTATCGGTCGATTTCTTTCCCGCTGGCGAACGCGAATCGTCGGCACGCCTCCAACGTCCCTTCCAGCACATAGCTACCGGATTCGCCGAGAAGATTGAGTTGTTTTCCGTCGCACATGGCAAACCTCTTTTCACTCAGGATCGGTTTAGAGATTGTTTTCGGTCACAACGTCGTATTGAGCGCACAACTTGTCGAACGCGGCGTCGGTCACTTTGTATTTGTTCCAACCGACTTTGCGAGACCCCGGAACCAACGTCGCCGCTGTCATGGTTTCGAGGAACTTCACGCCACGGCCCGATAACGTCAACGGCGTGTCGCAATACCAGTGATTCCCATAATGGCCCATGCGAGCTTCGATCGAACCGGCTGGTCTGGCTTCGTTCATTTCTGGACAGTAGGACAGCAGCATTGCGAACCCAATCAGAAAAGTGTTGTTACCCGGAAGAGTTGTCGCGAGTGTTTCATGCTCGCGACGGATTTAATTGTAATCAGTTTCGGCAATCTTGCAACCGTAAACTGATCACAATTATTTTATTTTCGAATTATTCCGCCAAATGGCGTTCGAACTTCGATTCGGCTTCCGTGTATTTCTTCGATCCGCGTCGACCGAACTTCCGCGACCAGATGTCTTTCAGGATCGTTAACACGTTCGGCGACAACTCGGACGCCTTCCGTTGTTCCAGCTTGCCGATGATCGAGCGGATGAAATCGGACTGCGATTCTCGGTCGAGAACCGTCAGAATCCACGCATTCACGCGGGAAAACTTCGCCCGCAACAATTCCAATTCTTCGGCCCGTTGCTTCTGGCCCAACTCGTAATCTGTCAATCCGCCGTTCTTGTCCCGCTGCGCCTGCCGTTCCGCCGTGAATGCCCGTTGTCGTTCGAGCCGTTCGGCTTCGCGTCTGGCTTCGCGGATTAGCTTCTGGCGGTTCCGTTCGATGTTTTCGATATCCGTGATCAACTTGGCGTCGAACGTCTTCTTGGCACAATCCTGGCCGACGACGAATCGTTTGCCGTTCGTGTCTTCAATCACCACGTTCACCGTCAACGCCATGCCGCACGAATTGCACGATCCCAATCCGACGCCCAGCGCTCTCGCCTGCTGGCAGACTTCCGCCATTTGCTCTTGATAGACAAGCGGATTCTGTTCGGCCATTTCCTTCGACGGCAGACAAATAAACGTCTTCACCCGGAACGGCGCGACGCCCAATTCTTGATCTTGCCACAGGTGAATCAGAACTTTTTGAGTTTCGCACATGATCGAGATTCCCAACTGAAGATTTCACACAACCGAGAATCGCCGCGAGCGTTTCAGAACTCGCGGCGAACTTGTTTCGACCGTTTATCGTTCCGGCGGAGCATCGACGATTTCGAATCCAGTCAAATCGACCGTGTTTTCAATCACGAGACAATATTTGTTGTCCGGGACGCGATGAATCAACCCGCCGACATGCGGAATTTAGATCGCGAATTTCGCCTGTTCTCATGATCACGGCCTTTTGATTTGCTCCAAAAACCCCCGCGCCGCCATCCAGCCACAGTGACCGATGACGCGGCGCGGAGGGTCAAGTTAGACTCAGCTTCAGTTCTCGGTCTCAAACAACTGCTCGACCTGCTCGGTTGTCACGCCGCGTTCGAGGAGTCGACGACGCAGAACACTCTTGCGCGGCGCGGACACGGTGCCCTCTTCGCCGGTCGTGAACCGACACTGCACCTTCCACGCGCCGTTTTGCTGGTAAGCTTTGCCGTGTGTCGAAGCGACTGTCAGCATGATTTCTAACCTTTCGTTGTGTCAGTTTCACCGAGCGTTCGTTTCAGCAACTCATCCCTTTCGGGAGGGGCTGGATTCGTTTAGGTCACTCTTGGATCTTCTCGATCACCCAGGCCACCGCGTCGTCGTCGACTTGCTCTTCCAGCTTCGCGAGGAGTTCGACGATCTTGGTCAGGGTTTCCAGCTTCAGTGTTTCGTTGGCAACCAGGTCTTTTGCTTCTTGAATCGTCATCGTCCGTCCCTTTCAGTTTTGTTGTTTGCTGCGTGACGGACGTACTATAGCCTATCGGACTTTCGTGTCAATACGCGAAAGTAGAAAACGGGGAAAATTCTGAAATTATTTTTGAGCACGTTTTGCGGCTCGCTTCAACACACCAAGCGCCCACGCAGTAAACGTTTTGCCAGACGAGTTTGCGGCAGCTTGGAGTTCAGCCCAGTCCTCGTCAGTGACACGCCCAAGTTGGCGGACTGGTGTACGATACCGATCATCTGATGCTTTTGGTGGTCGCCCGATTCGTGCTGCCTCGTCGCTCATTGCTTGCTCCTGCGGTAGTGTGTATTGACACATATATACTATCGTGTTGATACACGAAGGCAACGCAGAAAATCGCGATGCCACCGGCCTAAGAGCGAGCGATGCTCTTTCAGAATCGCAGCGTCACAGCGTACTTTGTCCCGCGCAACACCTTCGCCAACTCAATGTTCTCGCGGCATGTGAATCGACGGCGTGCAATCTTAAAAGATGACAATTGAACGGATTTTCAGAAAATTTTAGAAAATAAAAACCGAGCCACGGAACCCATTGTGTCCCGCAACCCGGTTTTCGTTGGTGTTTAGACGCACATCACCACAATAAACAATCTAAACGCCGAACAGCCGTCAATCGTAGTTTCAGATCGGCGTAGGTTCAATTCCCAAATCCCTCACCGTCAACAGACTGCTGAACGGAACGCCGAATTTCTCGAACAATGCGGCCCCGCCTTCCAATCGGTCGACGACGCCGATCACTTTCACCACGCGGCAACCAAACTCGACAACCCGACGAACCGCGAGCATGGCGCTTTCGCCCGTCGTAACCACGTCTTCGACGATCAACACGCTATCGCCTTGGTTGATCGGCCCTTCGATGTATTTGGCGGTTCCGTGCGACTTGGTTTCCTTGCGGATCAACCCGCCGCGCCATCCGGCAGCAATCGCCGTATGGGTTCTCAGCAGACCGCATACGAGCGGATCGGCACCGACAGTCAAACCGGCGACGGCATTGATCGACGACAGCAGTTTTTCGGAACTCAGATGATCCTCGATCGACCGAATCACCGTTTCCAATCCAGTCGACCGCAACGTCACGTTTTTGATATCGAGGTAATAACTCGACTTGCGGCCCGATGCCAACGTGAAGTCTCCGCGTTTCAATGCGTTGACTTCGATTTCTCGGATCAGTTTTGCCCGGTAAAGCATGCGCACCAACTCCCGCAAACGTGAATCGATCGAACGACAGAGAACCCGCCGCGATTCTGATTGAACCGGCAACGCGATTCAACGAATTACCATTCCGGTAAGAAAAAACGGCAACGGAAACCGAATCCCGTTACCGTTTTGGTAAACCGATTTTTTCGAATCTGCAATCAGCGTTTCTTGCCGCGATTCTTGCCGCCGTAGTATTTGACTTCCGGCGTTGCCGATTTCTTGATCGATTCGTGAACTGGTGGACTTGGATTCGGTGTTTCCGGTTCTTCGTCCGCCGGTTCGTTCCAATACTTCGCCCGTTCAGATACCCAATCGCTGAGATTGTTAATCACCTGATTGACGTTATCGGTTGCTTCATCTCGAATCGCATCGATCGTGTCGCCGTCCAATCCTTGACGTTCGCCTTCACGAGAAACGATATCTTCCAAACTTGCATCGTCTTGATTGTATTGACCGGAAAATTCTTTCCATGTCATCGCGCGAATGACCTGTGAAGGAACCGTCAAGTCTTCGCCGTCGTCGCCCTGGCCCATCCATTCGCCATCAAACACGATTACCGTTGCGTCATCAGGAACGCCGCCACGGTCTTCGAAATACTGGATCAATTTCCCAGGATTGTCGAACGACGAATACCCGCGTTGCGGTTCATATTCTTCGCCCTCTTCCATGTTTTCCGATCCCCACGGACGGCTATAGGCGTTGTCCGGGGAAAACTCGTCTGAACCGTCCCAATGAACTCGGAAATACGCCTTTTCCGGCTCGCGATCTTGGTTCAGCAATTCCGACGCAATCGACGGTTTAACGCCATCGGCTTTGTCTGGCTCAGAATCTGATTGATCATGTCCGTTGCGCGACTCACCGCCCCCAGATGATTCCGTATCCTTTCCGCCGCCCGGCGCGGATGCGAACTGCCCGGCGTTGTCAGAATTCCCTCGCGGATGTTTCGATTCGTCGAACGTCCCGGCTTTCAAATGCGATTCGTGTTCGACCGAAGCCGCAATCAGTTCATCCAAAATACGTTCGTCGTCGACAGACAACGGATTGTCCGTGAATCCGTCCGTCATGCCGTCCATTGCTTTCGTCGTCGACCGACCGGCCTTCGCCGCCAGATATTTATTCAGCCGCTCCATTGATTGCGACCCGTCCCGCAAATCGAACATTAAATGAATGCTCTGCCCGAACTTGTCCCAGGCATCGACGCCGCCCGGCATCCGATAGAGTTCCTGAATCGTTTTCGCCGATTGGAATTGTTTTGGAAGTTCAGACAACGCCGAATCCGACAATTTGCCGTCGTATCCAAGTTTCGGCCAAACCTTGTAGCCGACGTATTCGCCGGACCCGCGAGCCGCGACCGTCTCGATACGCTCGATCCCCGCTTCCCGACATCGGTCGACTTGATCGGCGAACAACTTCGCCCCCAACCCTTTCCCGTTGTCGTGAGTTTTGAAGAAATCGTTTTCCATAAACACGGTATCGGAACCGTCCATCCGCTTTTTCAGGGTTCGCGTCATCGAATACGCGCCGTCCTTCCCCCAAATATGCATGTTGATGGCATACCCGAACCCGTCCATACTCACCGTGGCATCCGGTTCCGCGCCGGTTAGCGCGGCCGCATGACTCGGCTTCCAGTCGTCGCCCAGGATCGATTTCACCGCTTTGCGAACGTCGTCATATTCCGGCGACTCGTCGAGTTCTTTTGCCGTCGCGCTGGAAACCGGCGTTGTTGGAAGTTTCCGTTTCTTGTCGCCAGACTTCGGCGCTTCCGGCGATTTGTGATTCTTCGCGGCCTCGACCATCTTTTCGAGCGCCGACATCCGCCCGGCGTGATCCATACTGCCTTGATTGTTCAGCGCCGCGATGACTTCTCCGCGATCGCGTCCGGTTTCCTTCGCAACGTGATCAACTTTCGACGAAAACTCGTCGGCCATACCGCGCCGCCAATCCGCTGGTTTAGTCGTTGCTCCGCCGGAACCGCCGCCGCTGCCGCTGCCTGACGCGAACTGACCGGAATTGTTCTGATTTCCTCGCGGATGTTTGCTCTCGTCCCATGATTTCCTCACGGATTCCCTGGCAATTTGCGACTGCCGACCCGGTTCAGAATTACGCTGATCATCCGGCGATGCCAAATGAACACTTGACGAAGGCTTATTGGGTTTATTGCGTTTCACACTAGCGGTTCGATGATCTCCAGCCGCTTTTCGATGCGCATCCCTTGCGACTTCATGAGACCGCCTGGATTCGTTTTCAGACTTTCTCGCTTCGACATCATGGTCATTAGCGATTTGATCGTGATATTTCGCGGCCTTTTCATGCTCTTCAGATAGTTTTCCACTCCGATGAAGTTCCTTCACTTTCTTCAAGAGATTTTTGGATTTTTCTTTTGCCGCCGATTCGCCTGTTGCATTAGAAGCCACGTCAGCGCGACCAGAAGAATTAGCCGCTGTCGCATACGCTTCAGAATGTCCGTTAGACGACCCTTCGGAAGCAGCGAATTTTCCGTGATCGCGAGGATGCTTCGATTCTTCCCATGATTTCAGTTCGGCCCGGCGAAGATTAGCCGCGTACATGCTTTTAAAATCGTCCCAATCGGAATCGTGCGCGTACGACATTTCCGGCAACTTCCAACGCGGTTTAGAACCGCCCGCCCATGTTTCCGCCAATTCGTGAACTTCTTTCGAATTGATCGACGGCTTTTTCTTTGCGTCCTCACGGATCAACTCCCATACTTTCGCTGGCGTATCATGCGCGTCGTGATCTAAACCGAGTTCCGGAACTTCCATTGCGACATTTCGCGAAGCCGTGTCAAACCCGTCGATTGACGAATGATCTCGATAGTTGTTCTCGTGAATCGCAATTCTTCCAGCCGTCAACCCCGTCAACCGTCGCGCGTGTTCTTTCGCCTTTTCCCGAATGCCGTGTTGCTCAACTAAGAATTGATGCGCATGCGGTTTTAGTTCCGCGATCGCTTCATCTGACGGACCGCGCCAATCTTCGGAATCGTCGTCGCTATCCGGATCTCGACGTTTCTTTCCAAAATCGCCGATATGCCGAATTCCTTTTTCGGCAAGATGTTTCGGCCCCTTCAAAATGTTCCCGTCGCCGTCGATCTGGATTGGAACGCCGTCGCCTTCTCCGTGTCCGTGCGGATGAATCGTGATCCATCGACCGCCGGCCTTTTCCTTCGTTGCGGATTTCATCGTCGAACCGTTGGAGCCGTTCCGATGCGCGACCGCGAACCCGCCATCCGCCCCGATCGCCGACGACATGCCAACGGCGGTTTTCATCGCGGTTTGATTGTTCTCGAAAACATGCTGGCACGGTTCGCACACACACCGCGAACTATTTGGAATCAGCCACGTTTCATCAGAGCCGCAATTCGGGCAACTCGGCGCGCCGCTCAATAACGATTTCAGCCGATGCCCGTTGACCGGCAGACGCAACCGGTACGATTTCAACGTTGGAATTCCGCCGTCGACCGCGTTGAAATCAGGAACCGTATCGATCGAATCGCCGCGTTTCATGCTGATCGGCGAATGTTCACCGTAGCAGTTCGAGAAGTCGACCCAGTCAACCGACGCCACCATTCCGACCAGATCATCACGCCCCGCGTATTTCTCGCCCGTGCCCGGTTTCAAATAGGCAATCGTCATGTGAGGAACGTAGTTCGGGAACGTCAACAACGTATCGAGATTCCCCTTGATCTTCTCGTGAAGTTTCCGGATTCGATCGCTTTTGACTTCGACGTATAGCACGTCGTAAACGCCGTCCGCCGTTGGTTTCGCTTCGTCGCCTTTGAAAACTGCGGTTTTTCCAAACAACAACGACACCGCGCCGAACCCTTGGACAACTTCGCGAACGTCGTCGGCAAACGGAGTCGTCAGCCCATAGAGCGCTGTAACGTGCGGCGATGTTTCCAACCCCTTCGGCGCGAAGTCGGCTTGATCGATCGACTTACCCAACGCCGTCGCCTTGATCGTCACGTCAGACGGCATCGATAACATAACGCAACCGAGTTTCGCGCCGTATTCCGGATTCGTTTCGGCCCGTCCACCGTTCAACGGTTTCAGTTCCGCCGTGTTCGCGGCCTTGCTGGTTTCGTCCGCCATCATTGATTTCAGCCGAGTCACCAACAACCGCAAATCTTCTTCGTCGCCGCCATCAATAACGGCTTGAAGCGACTTCAGCCGAGTGAACGGCGAATCCGGCGTTTTCGGATCGACTGGCTTTTCAGCCAAATCGTTTTCGGTTTTCAGCAACGGCGCATCGAGTTTATCCATGACGCCGAACTGATCTGGTTTCGCCTGTCCCGGATTGCCGAATTGCCCCTGTTGTTGTTGTTCCGCCGGATCAGCCGCGCCGACAAACTTCCGGCCCTCTTCGCCGCCGAGCGGAGGCAGATCCATGCGCGCCCGCCATTCGTCCACGCGAACGGCGTTTTTCGCCTGGATCATCAATGCATCTTCTTTGAGTTTCAAATCCTCGTCGTTGATATCCGGCGATTCGATATCGACCGTCAACCCCGGACCGAATTTCGGCGCGAGAAACATCGTGTCCGATTCCGCGATCATGTCGCACACCGGCTGAATGGCAGACGTTCGCCACGCCTTCATACTGGCGTTATACGCGGCATACGCCCCAGGATCTTGAAACCCCAGCGCAACCGGCGGAGTTTGATGAAGCGCCAACAACGAATTTTTCGTGTCTTGGAACCCTTCCGAATAGCACATATCTTTCGGGGTTGTACTGAGCGGAGTTACTTTTGTCCCGCCCTGGCCAACGATCACCGATCCGACGTTATTCGGCCCGCCGTAGTTCTTGTGAATCTTGGCGCGGATACGTTCCAACTCATCTTCCCCGACGTTCGATTCTTCGCCGAGATCATAGAAAATCGACCCGTCAACGCCGTTCTTCGTGTTCGCCGTCCGCGACACATTGACCGCCGTTTCCAAATCGATCCATTGCGGCGCAGCGCTCAGAGGCGATTGCCCATCGTCGAGATAGAACGGATGCGGATATTGAATCTTTTGGATTTGACGCGCGTCGACGTTCGCGCCAACCAGCGTTCGCAAAACTGGTGAACCGATCATGTAGCCTTGATCTTCCACCGTCACGTATCGCGAACACGTTGGCTGAATCCGGTAAGACCCCAAAGGCATGTCCGCAGACGGCATCATCGGCGTAGCAACGCCGGTCGGGATAACGTACCGCTGGCAAATTTGCCCTTCGATACTCGGAACATTCCAGATCAGCGCCGTTCCCGTCAGACGCAATTGTTGGACGATCCGATATCGGAAACTGGCCCCAGTCTCGTATGGATTCGGACACGACAGCAATTTAACGAGCGGATGTTGAGTCGGTAACGGCTTCCCGTCGTTCTCATTCAAATACGATTTCCGCGTCGATTCCCATCGGATATACGAGCCGGTTTTTGCGCGAATCGATTTACGGACGCTCGTGTTGTAACTCTGATTGGCTTTGTCGTCGTAAACCGTGATCGTTGCCGACGCGACTTGCTGCGCGATGGCATGAATCGGGATGTAGTTGAAATGCGTGAAGTGTTGAGATTCTTCACGATGATCGGACACCCAGGAACCCGCCAGCGCCCCGGCGAGAGCGCCGCGAACCGATGCCCCAACTCCAGCGCGATTGGCTTTCGCTTCCGTGTCATCCGTCGCTGCAGGCAATTGCTTATCCGCAGCTGGTTCACTGTTTCCGCGCCACCACGATTTGAGACGGTCGAGCATGCCCATTTTCAGATATTCCGTTTGACATTGTTTGATCAACGCTCAAACAGAATACCCGCGATGGATTTCGACGGTAATGGCTTAACCGCATGCGATTGGACGGTTTACCGAATCAAATTCGCATCGACTTTAAACGTAAATTAGACGGCAAACTACGATTAACGATGGATTGGCCTGTATGGTCTCGATTGCGCACCAACCGAGAGAACGAATCAACTGATAGCCGGACAATAATCAATCCTCAGTCTCAATCGTTTGCCGACTGAGAGTTCGTTTGACTAGCTCGCAAAGAAGTCTCAGCCGACTGCCGACTGAGAGATTGTTTTCAACAAATGACTGAATGATCGCCGCGCGTCCAGTGGTTTGTCTCAATCGCACGCCGACCGAGAGACTGACTTGGATCACTCGTCTTGATCGCATCCGACCAAGAGATTCGCCGATCATTCTTTATCGTCGTCGTCATTCTCGACCAACGGACCGAATGGATGTTTCTTTTTCGGTTCGTCCTGGGAATCGTCACGTCGACCGATCGCAACCGCCGCCGTCCGCCGGAACCGCGTCAATTCGTTGAATGCGTCGGCCAATGCGTCGATTTCGTCGTCTGGAATGTCTTTCGTCGGGAAACTGTCGAGCCGCGAGACTAATCCGGCGTTCCACGGCGCGCGTAACATCCGGACGTTGCCCGCGTTCAACTGACTCGCCAGCCCCGCCGCCCGCGTCGGTTTGTCGCCGCTCACAAGTCGCGCGCGCACATTATGACCAGCCAACATTCTCACCAGCCGCTTCGCTTCCGTCTTGCCCGCCGCCGCCGGATCTTGCGGCAACCGGATGATGCAATTATCGAGATCGGCGGTTGTGCGAATCCGGCCATCCCGGTAATTCGATTCCCATTGCCCGCGAACGATGTCGGCAATATAGAAAAATCCGTCGCGGCCTTCACCGATTTTCGCGCCGACAGTCCAGTCACCGGCCCCGTCAGTTGCCGCGAGATCCCACGCCCGGCAATACGACAGATCAGCCGGAAGCGCGTCGACAATCTCGATTTTCCCGACTTTGAAGAACAGCCCCGCCAATAACTTCGCGTTCCAGTTCCCCTCTTGAAGTTTCTTCCGCTCGTGTTCGGCCAAAAGTTCGAGATTCGCCTCGTAATCGGGATCTTTCTCCGCCATTTTCGGATTGTCGGACAACGCCGCGTGAATGAACGTCAACGATTTCGGTTTCGGTTGCTTCGCGTGATCGTCCGGCAAATCCTTATGCCGGAACCGGTTGAACAGCGCATCGCGTGAATCGTCGAAGTGAAATTCATTGTCACGGCGGATCATCCACCGAATCTTCCCGCTTCGCTCCGGAATCGCGAACCCCGTTACCGGATCAATCCACCACTGCAATAATCGATGGACCCAACCGCCGATCGGATCATCATCGGGAATCGGATTGCACGTCGCGCGAACGAAAGGCTTTACGCCACAAGTAGAACGGTTTCGAGACAGCAGATAAAAGAACTGACTTTCCGTGAAATGCGTCAATTCGTCAAAACCGAGAAAACAGACGGACGCGCCCATCCACGAAAACTTGTCTTTGTCGTGTTGAAGATGCCGAAACGATATCGACGTGATCGCGTTTTTCGATTTGAAGCGCCATTGCCGCTTTGAAGATCGCGGAATCCCGCCGACCAGCGAATAAAGCGCCATGGATTCGTCCCAAATCCCGCCTTCGTTCGTGATCTGCGGCGACGTTCGCCGGAAAATCACGCCCCCGAATCCCGGTTCATTCCGATACGGCATCGGCGACAACAGCAACCCAAACGTTTTTCCGCCGCCCGCCTGACCGCCGTAAACTACGATATCGGCCTCGGACTCCAAAAATGCCGTTTGCGGCCCCGGATTCGGTCCGATGAACTCTACCCGTCGTTTCCGTTCCGCTGTCGTCATGCGTTGCCCCTCAAACGATTTCCGCCGCTTGGCAGATTGAACACGAATTCCACATCGTCCGCGTCGTCAGACGACAGACCCGGACGGTCGATCAATTCTTCTGGCACCGGCAACAACTCCGCCGGAACCGGACCGCGCCCCCTGGGGTTGATTCGCGCCTGTGCGATATTCAACGCGGCGTTCTGCTGATTCATTCTCAGCATGAGAGACATCGCAACCGCTTGTGTCTTAATGTCTTCGCTCGAAAGCATTTGCAGCAGTTTTGCAACCGCCATTTCATGCGGCGTCATCTCCCGCGTGCCGATCGCCGCCAACAACTCCCGAGCCGTCTTTTCGATCGGCCAATGAACCCCCAATTCCCATCGGTCTATCGCCGCACGCAACATCGCAACATCTGTGCGGGTTGCGCTCTCGCCAAACAGCGAGCGCGCGGCGTCGGCCTCGAAATTTTCGGAGCGAGCGGAAGTCGAATCGACGATGTCAATTTGGGAGGAATCGGCTTTTCGGGAATTGTCGGATTGTGCGGACGAAAGCCCGGCTTGTGAATTTGAATTCTTGATTGATTCTGAGAATGAATGCGCTGGTTTATTAGATTCTGGATTTCCCGGAACGCGACTTGGCGACCGGACCCCAACGACATCCATACCACTTTGATTCAAATTCGGAATGGCCCTACCGGTCCTCAGATGCTCGAAACGTCCAGAAGCCTTATTGGAACCGGCGTTTACTTGACCTGTTTCACCGTCTGTAGAACCATCCCGATCTTTTACCCTATCGCCCTGGTCGCAATGACCAGTTTTATTACCCGCGATCACTCCACCGCTACCGCCTACCGGCGACGTTGGTTGATGCTGGTTCCCATTGTCTATCGATGATTTTGATTCTTTCCGTTCTTGCTCCTCCCGTTTCTTGGCCTTTTGTCTCAGTCGATATTGTGCCCGTGACAAAAAAGGCGTCCTTTCCGTCTGTTCCCAACCGCTCGCAACGCTGGCAAAGCTTTCTGACCCCGCCAATCACGACCAAATCGGCTATCGATCGCTGTCGTATAGCCATGAATCGCCGCCGCATGCATTTGGAAGACTCTGGATCGTGGCAAACCGGTTCTATCGAGAATCGCGACTTTCCCAATTTCGCCGACCTGCCGTTACGGTTGCGTTACCACATGCGACCCAAAATACAGACGCCCTTTGTCGACCGTCAATATCCGACGCACCGCATCGGCTTCCGCCGGACCCGTGAATTGCAACCGTACTTTGCATGGAACGCCGATTTGTGTTCAGTACGATTGCAGCCATACCGGTTGCGGTTCGAACGGCCTATTCCGCTATTAGAAGCGTTTACTGTTTTCGACCGTCTCGAATGAATCCAACCGAGAGATTGAGCGGAAAGGCGTTTTGCCAGCGGAAATATTATGACGAATTTTTCTGATCGAATTGCATCAACGTCTCAATCGATT
>CAYOYT010000002.1:0-27483 GCA_964408245.1 uncultured Dongia sp.
GCCGATGACACCGTTCATGGGTGTGCGGATCTCGTGGCTCATAGAGGCCAGAAACTCTGATTTGACTCGGTTGGCGGTGTCGGCGGCGTCGCGTGCCTTGCGGAGATCAACGTTGAGGGTAGCGAGTTCTTGGCTGCGGCGGGTCAGCGCCTCTTCAGCCAAGCGCCTTTCGATGGCGTTCCCGCGAAAGACTTCAAGAGCACGCGCCATGCGGCCGATTTCGTCGGACCGGTCGGTATAGGGAACATGCGAATTGAGATGACCGGCCGAGAAACGCTGCATCAAAGTTGTCATGCGGTCGAGCGGCCGGCTCACCAAATGGAGCGCTAACAGCGTGAGGCTAAGCAGCACGCCGGCAAGTGCGCCGCTGGTAAGAAGAAGCGAACGCAGATAGGTTGCTCGCGAAATTTCAAGCGAGGCCTTGGAAAGTGTGACGCTGATGTTACCGACCAGCCGGCCCTCGACCAGAATATCGGCGCGGCCTTCGACCGTCGCACGCAGCATGGAGGAGGTGGGTGTATCGACTTCCGTCACGGCGTCGACCGAAGCGAATTCAATGCCGCTTGATTCGCGGATTACGGCACGGGCGAAGCCGCTGACCACCCGCATGGCCCGCAGCTGTCCACGAGCTGCTTCTCGGTCATATTCCCAGACAGCGTTGGCGACCGCGCCGGAATAGAGCAAAGCCAGATTATCAGCACTGTCTTGGAGCGCCGCGGACTGGCGGTCTATGAAGCGCCGATCCTCGAGCACGACATAAGCAACCTGAATGGCCAGAATGACGACGGCCAAAGCCAGCACCACTCTGGTCTTGAGTCCAAAACCTCGCCAGCGCTTGATCATCAGGCGAGAATGGACCTGACGCAGTTAACAGATTGTATATTGCCTCGTCATGACGAGGCTTTCGCGGCATTTTCTCTGGTTCGGGCGTGTCACCCAGCCAGCTACGCGCGGCGGTTGCCAAAGCCTGCTGTTTCCAACCACCAATCTAGCCTTGGGGCGAATCGGATCGCTTCGCTAAAGTCCCGCAAAAAGAGGATTTACCGATGAGAAACCGACCCATCAGCCGACGCAACCTACTGGGGAAAATCACGGCGGGATCGCTGGCGGCAGCCACTGGTTCCGTGCTGCCCTGGTCTGATTTTGCCCGTGCCCAGAGTACATCACATTGGTCTTATGAGGGTCCCCAAGGCCCTGTCTCGTGGAGTCGGTTGTCGCCGGATTTTGCCGCTTGCGGTCGAGGTCAGCAGCAATCGCCAATTGATCTTGCCCAAGCGGGCCTGCATACCGCGCCCAACCTCAGTCTTGCTTGGCAACCCTTTAAGGGGGTCGTGGAAAACAATGGACACACCTTGCAGGTGGTGCCGAGGGTTGGCACTGACAGCGCATTGAGCTTAGGCGGTAAGAAGTACGCTTTTTTGCAATTTCATTTCCATCATCCGAGCGAGCATGCCGTGAACGGCGGCCGCTGGCCACTTGAAGTTCACATTATGCATAAGGCCGAGGCGGGTGATATTGCCATGGCCAGCATTTTATTTCGTCCCGGACGCGAGAATGACCTACTAACAAGGATTTTCGCCGAAGCACCAACCTCGAAGGGAAAGGCTACCCTTACCCAGGCACTGGATATGGACCGTTTCCTGCCGACTTCGCATGCGACTTATCGTTATGCTGGTTCTCTCACCACGCCACCTTGCAGCGAGATCGTGAGCTGGATCGTTTTTCGCGAGCCTGTTGAGGCGGCGGTTGGTCAGATCCAGCGCTTCGCGCAAATCTTCCCGATGAATGCGCGGCCCTTGCAACGAGTCTTCCAGCGCGACATCACGCTGGATCTCTTCTGAAGGATTTAGCGCATGCATCGTTTGCCTGTTCTCAAGTTGTCACTCCTGATCCTGGCTGGTTGTGCTAGCGCCAAGCCGGCCGGTACATCGACTCCGCCCCCGCCACCAGATACCGTCGAGGCGTCGCCGCAACGCGCGCTCGATACGCGCTTCGCCGGCACCTGGTATGTCAGTGGTGTTTTCCCGACGGCTATGCAAAAAGCAAGTGTCGGCGATCCACATCTCGGCGGCGCGCTGTTCATCGATGCGGACGAGGTGAGCGATATCAACGGGCAGCGCTGCCTCACGCCGGTCTTTGGAACCGATATTGTGACGCCCGGGGACTCCGCGGGAGACATTGTCGCAAGGCTGCGTGCCGATGGACCCTGGGGACGGCTTACCGTTACGTGCGGCGGCAAGGCTTTCGCCACTTATCTGCGCCTAGTTGACCAGGGCAATGATGGGCCAGCCTTATTGCAACAGCGCCCGGAAGGTCTTTATCTCCTCGAACAAGCAGCGGCTTTGCAGCATCGCGCCACGCGTGAGATGGCTCTGGTACAGCACCAGGCTATCACCTCGGCGCCGACCTATTACGTGCCGCAAGCGGCGATGCCAACCGCCAAAGCATCATCGATCAAATTGGCACTTAAGAAGCACGAGGCGCAGGTCGAGGCTGCCAATATAGCGCCGGCGCCCCTGGTCGAAGGTCCGGTCGAGGCGGCGCAACCGGAACGTGCGGTGAAGATAGCAGCAAAGACAGCAGCAAAGACGGCGGCTAAAGTCAGCAGCGACGAATTGCCCGCAGCCGGAACCGCGATACATCTTGCAAGCTACAAGGGCGAAAGTGCTGCCAAGCGAGGTTGGAAAATCCTGCTCGGCGAACATGATGAACTCGATCTTTTATCACCGCTCTATGTGAGCGTCGACGTGCCGGGGCAGGGCGAAATGATTCGCCTTTATGCGACCGGCGCCGAGCCAGTCGAGATCGCCAAGATCTGCGCGGCGTTGAAGGCAAAGAAAGCGTATTGCGAGCTCAATCCGCGATGATTGATTACCTGCGCTCGGGTTCGACGACCTCGTTTGCAGCATCGTAAAGCGCAATCTCTCGGAGATCTTCGAGCGGGGCCATCTCGGTTGTCGGCTCATTCGGCACGGATCTCCCCGCACCTATTTCGCCTGCAAGCTCGATCTCGTCGGCAGCCACTTCAATCACTGGTGCAGCGACGAGGGCGCTGATATTTTCTTCGAGCTTTTGCATAATGCTGATGAGCGACGATTTCTTGCGCCCCTCGATCACGTCGAGCAGCGTCATCACCAGGGTCTTGAGCTCGCCGTTTTCTTTGGCGAGCTGTTCCGCGCGCGAGGCCTCGCCGCTTGCCTGCTCGGCACGGGCTAAGGCACGGCCGAGGTCTTCTTCCAGTAAGCCGATCTGCTGCTTAGCCACGTCGAGCTCGGCGGATTGGCGTGCCAGCGATCCTTCGACGATACGCGCCAGATCGTTGAGCCGCAGCTCAACTTTCTGCGCCAAATCGACATCGCTCGCCAGCCGATCGCGTGCAGCGACGACTCGTGCCCGCAAATCGTCGAGATCGTCGCTCATGATATGCTCCAGACATCGAAAAAGGCCCGCACCATGATCGGATGCGGGCCTTGTGATGTCGAGCGGAAACGCGATCGGATTTTTACCAATGGCGGACGCGGCCGGTGTCGATGTGGACGAAATCCGATTTCGGATAGAAACCGACGCCGCCGGACTTCATCGCCAGCGCCTCAAGCCGCAGATCGCTTAGTTGGATATCGCGTAGGCGTATGTCGATCGCCTTGCCTTCCATATGCATGCTTTTCTTGGCGACGCCGCTGCTTGCAGAGGCGAGCTTGGCATTGGTGATAGAGCTGCGATAGCCGGAAATAATTTCAAATGGCTTCTGGCTGTTTGTGCGGCGATGCAAGGAGGTGAGCAAGTCGAACAATCTCAGATCTATGGCGAAGACCTCGCCACTGCGATGGTCGCGCAAAATGAAGTTGATGTCCTTGACAGCGGCATTGTCATAAGCGCCGTTCTGCCAATAGGTCGCCTTCAAAATTTCATTGGTGTGAGTATTGAAGAAGCCGAGTGTGCGGCTGTCGACAGAGGTCGTTTTCGCCATGACGGCGCGGGGCAGGAAGGTCAGGGCGCTGGCGCCGACAAGGCCGGCGCTCAGGCTGAGGAAAGAGCGGCGGCCAAAATCCGTGACCGCAGGGTTGCGTGATGACATTTCTATCCAATCTCCCTAGGCGCCCGGATTGCCTCCGGAGGCCACATTGATCGCGTTGCTAGGTAAGACCGGCGCGAATCGTCCCCACGATCTCCACGCCACTTTTGCCCGGACGGACCAGGCTTAACCTCACAAAAATTAAAAATTAACCCCAACTTTGCCCGGTTTTGGACACCGGTATGCACTAAAGGTGACACAGCCTTGCTGCAAATGCAAAGTAAAATTCACAAAAACGTTTTATCTAGTTGAATTTACTCAAGAATTTTGCAAGAGAATGTCTTTAATAGCCAAGGGCGCAACCGTCTTTCCGGGGGTCTGAGCCAGCGACGAGAATACCCCGTTGCCAGTCGATCCAGATGGCCTGACCACCGCCAAGCGGATCGACGGTGTGCTCGACCTTGTGGCCTCGGGCGGTGAGGCCGGCGACGGTGGCGGCCGGCACGCCGGATTCCACCCAGAGTGTTCCCTCATCGTAGAACGCGCGCGGGGCATCGAGCGCTGCCTGCGGATCCATGCCGAATTCCAGCATATTGGTGAGCGCGTGAACCTGACCCACCGGCTGATAATCGCCTCCCATGACGCCATAGGACATCACGGTCTTGCCATTCTTGGTGACCATTGCCGGGATGATGGTGTGCATGGAGCGCTTACCGGGACCGATGCAATTGGGATGCTTGGGATCGATCACGAAACAGGCGCCGCGATTTTGCATTAGCACGCCGGATTTGGGCGCCATGCGGCCGCTGCCAAAGCCGTAATAGATCGAGTTGATGAAGCTCACCGCGTTGCGATCTTTGTCGACGACGGCGAGATAGGTCGTATCTGGGTGCTTTGGGAATTGGCCGATGCGGCCAAGATCGAGCGCCTCATCCTGTTTGATGAGGCCAGCCAGTGTCTTGGCGTGACTCTGCGATAACAGCCCCGCAACGGGTACCTTGGCGAAGACCGGATCAGCGATGTGCGCGTTGCGTTCGCGATAGGCGAGCTTGGCCGCTTCGAGTTGCACGTGGAATCGGTCGACCCCCAAGGGGTCGCTACCGGCCTTTTCCGGACCATAGGCCGCGAGAATGTTCAACATGAGGAGGGAAGTGAGACCCTGGCCGGGCGGCGGACATTCCCAAAGCTCGACACCCTTATAGTCGGTCGAGATAGGCACCACGTAATCGCCCTTGTGGCGAGCAAAATCTTCGAGCGTATGTAGCCCACCCAATGCCTCCATGGCCTGCGCCATGTCATCGGCCACCCAGCCCCGATAAAAACCGGCCGCACCTTTTGCCGCAACCTCGCGCAGGGTCTTGGCAAGAAGTGGCAGTCGTACGCATTCGCCAACTTTTGGCGCCTTGCCGTTTACTAGATAGCTCCCAGCCGCTGCTATGTCGCGTCGGAGCTTTTCTTCTTCCTGCGCCCAATCATGGGCGACGCGCGGTGCTACTGGAAAACTATTCTCAGCATAATGGATGGCCGGCTGCAGGAGCTTGTCGATTCCGAATGTGCCGTGGTCGCTTACCAAGCGGCACCAGGCCTCGATGGCGCCGGGCACGGTTACGGCATGAATCGACTCCGCTGCGATCTCGTTAATGCCGCGTTCCTGGAAATGAGCCGCCGTGGCCTTCATTGGCGCTGCGCCGTTGCCGTTATAGGCGATGATCTCGTCGCTACCGCCCTTCGACATCAAAACAAAACAATCTCCGCCGATACCGGTCATTGCCGGCTCGACCACGGCCAGAACGGCAGAGGCTGTCACGGCCGCATCGATGGCGTTGCCGCCTTCTCGTAAGCAGACGATCGCTGCATGCGTGGCGAGTGGATGCGATGTGGCTGCGGCTCCGTCGCTGGCATAGATCGGGGAGCGGCCGGCCTTATGAAAGTCACGCATGATATGTTCCGACTTATTCTATCCCAGAGATGGATATTGCGAGCAATTCCTTAAGACGGAGATCGATTACGACATCCTTCCATGAGACTTACTTTATCCAATCGGGTGGGATATCGCACTGGCTTTGCTCGGCCAAGCAGATCGCTTGCGGCCAGATTAGGCCAGTTTGCGGCGCTGGGCAGCTTGACCAAAACCCACCTTTCCCGCCATATCCAAAGAAAATTTGAGCCAGTTACTCAATTTGTGAAGGATCAATCGTGCCCATTCTGCTTGGCCTGGATACCGGCGGCACTTACACCGACGCCGTCTTGTTCGATCAGGCCCAGGGTGCCCCAAAACAGGCTGACAGCGGGTATATTCACGGTGGTGTGTTGGCCACTGCTAAAGCCTTGACCACGAAGCATGACCTGTCAATCGGTCTTAAGGGTGCCATTGAAGCTGTTCTGGCGCATTTGCCTGACGGCATCCGCCCGGCTGATATCGCCCTGGTTTCCATGTCGACGACCCTGGCCACCAACGCCATCGTCGAGGGGCATGGTGCGCCGATCTGCCTCATCCTCCTGGGCTATGATGTGAAATCGCTGGAGCGTGCTGGGCTCAAACAAGCGCTCGGCACCGATCCGGTGGTGTTCGCCGCCGGCGGTCATAAGCCGACGGGTGATGAGCAAGCGCCGCTGGATGTGGACACGATCAAGGCAGCGATCCTAACGCATGCGCCTAAGGTCGCGGCCTTCGCGGTTTCGGGCTATTTCTCAGTCCGTAATCCGGCTCATGAGATTGCCGTTCGACAGATGATCCGCGACCTCACCGACAAGCCGGTGAGCTGTGGCCACGAGTTGACATCGAAGCTGGATGCGCCGCGCCGGGCACTGACGGTCGCGCTCAATGCGCGTCTCATCCCGCAATTACAGCAGCTGATCCGTGCTGTCGGTTCGCTGTTGGCTGAGAAAGCAATCAACGCGCCGCTAATGGTCGTCAAAGGAGACGGTTCTCTGATCGACCAACAGGTGGCATTGACCTGTCCTGTGGAAACAATCCTTTCCGGTCCAGCAGCCAGCCTTGTTGGCGCGCGCCATCTTTCGGGTGCCGAAAGCGTCATGGTATCCGATATGGGTGGCACGACGACGGATATCGCGATGCTGCGCAATGGCCGGCCAGTCCTCAACAAGGATGGCGCCGTCGTCGGTGGCTGGCGGACGATGGTGGAGGCCGTTGCTGTCCATACCTATGGTCTGGGCGGTGATAGCGAAGTGCGGATCGATGAGGCGCATGGCTTCATGGTTGGTCCTCGCCGTGTCGTCGCCCTGAGCCTCCTTGCGCATCTTTATCCGCAAGCACTTGAAAAGTTGCGGGCACAGCATGCATCCGATGACATGATGGCCTATCGCGGTCAGTTCGCGTTGCGGCAGCGGCCGCTTGATACCGGTGCCGAAGGTTTGAGCGACGGTCAGACCAAGGTCTGGGATGCGTTGGCGGATGGGCCCGTGGCACTCGCCGATCTCATCTTCAGTCCCGCGATGGGGCGCCATCTTGCCCGTTTGGTCGATCGCGGCCTTGTGGTTATCAGTGGCCTCACACCCTCCGATGCCGCCCATGTTCTTGGCCGTCAATCAAGTTGGTGCGTGGAAGCAGCGGAGCTCGGCGCTGAACTGTTTCTGCGCCGGGCATCTTTCGCCGGTTGGGTGCCGCCCGAGGATGGTAAGGCATTGGCTGAGGCTATTGTCGAGCAAGTCGTTTTGCAGTCAGGCCGGGTCATTCTTGAAACGTCCATCGCCGGGCAGTCACATATCGACCATCATCATTGGGGCGCGCTCGGTCGCTATCTGGTCGATCAATCGCTGGCACCTATGCAGGATGGTAGCGCCTTGATCGACGTGGCGTTAAAGCTCAATTTTCCGCTTGTTGCCATCGGCGCGCCGGTTGGATCCTATTATGGTGAGATCGCGCGGCGGCTGCGTACCGAACTTATTATCCCGCCACATGCCGATGTCTCGAATGCCGTGGGTGCCGTGGCGGGCGGTGTCATGCAGAAGGTCGCTATTACGATCACACAACCGACGGAGGGTGTTTTCCGCGCCCATCTGCCAAGCGGCCTCAAGGACTTCATCGATCTCGAGGGTGCCGCTACCTTTGCGCGCGAAACCGCGGGCACCGAAGCCGCCGCGATGGCCAAGAAAGCAGGCGCAAGCAATATCGAGCTGTCGTATGAACGCGCCGACAAGGTCTTTGAACAACCGGGTGGACTCCGCATTTTCATGGAATCGTTGGTGTCGGTGACGGCCTTCGGCCGACCCGCGCTCGCGGAAGGTTGATGTGCTCGGATATAGTGCGGCCCGTCACACCCGGCGTATTGGCAATGGTTGGGGCGTGAGCTGCATCACAAGGTCGCAGGGCTGGTACTGGTGGTCTATTCCTGCTCATATATATCGGGGACGACAAGCGGCAGGAAAGCCCGCTGCAGGAAGTAGCGTGGGATAGCATTATTATGACGCATTGGGTCAAATTATCAAACTCGGCCGCGTTCGTGGCCATCAGCCTGACCTTGAGCTTCGTAAGCTCAGCTTGGGCGGAGCGTCCCAATGAAACTGACAGCGGTCCGGCGGTGATTCTTGCACCTTCTGGAACACTGACGGTGCCGGCTCTGCAGTATATTGAGACCATCGACGCTTCCCTCACGGCGCTCGCCAAGGAGTCGCTTTTCGATGGCCTGACGGTCGATTGGACGGGCCTTCTCAACTTTTATGCCGACAATAAAGGTCTGGCGTCGTTTACAACGCCGAGCGGTCTGTCGCCACTCGGCCAGCAACTCCGGAGCCGATTACCTGTCGCGGCTGCAGCGGGCATGCCGGTGCCGGCGGAAATTCTTGCTGCTGTTGCCGACATGCAAATGCCGACTGCGCCGGAAGATCAGGGCAAGGCTGAGGCACTGCTTGCTGCGGTTTTCGTCGGGACGGCGGTAGATGCGACGACTATTCTCGGCGATGCCGACGAGCATGGCGCGTTGGTGATGAATCAGATCGGCGCTGCGCAGGACAAGGGCGACATCGGCCTCAAGAATCTGCTGAACGACCAGCTGCCGACCTATTATCGCTTCTGGGCACTTGCCAATTATCTCCCCACGCAGGTGGCTTTCCTGGAACAGGGTGGTTGGCCAGAAGTCTCAAATGTGAAGAAGCTGGAGCCGGGCAAGACTGATCCGGCGGTGAAGGCCATCCGCGCTCGTCTGAGCGTGACCGGCGAACTGTCGATCGCCGATATGGGAACTGACAATCTTTATGATACGAAACTGGTCGCGGCTGTCGAATTGTTTCAGCGTAACCACGGCCTCAATGATGACGGTGTGATTGGCGGCCGAACCATTGAGGAATTCAATATCAGTGCTGAGGAGCGGGTTCGCCAGATCCTGCTGAACCTTGAACGCATGCGTGCCGATGGGCCCAATTTCCAGTCACGTCATCTTATCGCCAACATTCCGTCGCAGGAAGTAAAGGTGATCGAGGATCGCAAGGTCACGTTTTATACCAAGGCAATTTTCGGCAAGCTGCAACGCAAGTCGCCGACACTCTCATCGGTAATCCATACGGTAAAACTCAACCCCGATTGGACAGCGCCGGCAAAGATTGCTGCCATTGACGAGGTGAAGCGGGAACGCGCCAATCCGGGTTTCTTAGCGGCCAAGGGTTTTACCATCTATGATCGTCGCGGCAATGCGGTGAGCCCCGATGCCATCGACTGGCACTCGGTCGGCCCTAGCAACTTCCCCTACACGCTGCGTCAAGCTCCTGGCCCGGAAAATGCCTTAGGTCCGGTGAAGTTCGATTTTCCGAACGATCACGCGGTCTTCATTCATGGTACACCGACGATAAAGCTTTTCGATAAGCAGGACCGCTTTTTCAGCTCGGGCTGTGTGCGTGCGCATCAACCGGTGGAACTTGCGAAGTTTCTGCTAAAGGACGACCCTGACTGGCCGGCTGCGCGTATCGATGCCGTGCTTAAGACGGCGAAGACAACGCCGGTGAAACTGAAAAATCCGATTCCGGTTCACATCACCTATGTGACGGCTTGGGTCGACGAAGATGGTATTATGCAGTTCCGTAAGGACGCTTATGGCTATGATGACTTGCCTAAGCTGCCAAGTACCATTACGCAGCGGATGGTGGCGACAAGCCAGGTGCCAGCAACCGTCTTTAATCAACCAGATCAGCGAGAAGGCAAGGGTAAATGACACTTCGACGAGCAACCTTGGCCACCCTCGCTATTTTTTCTATCACGATGCCGTCGGCGGTTGCCGACGGCATTGAAGGTTTGAAAGCTTATGAGGCCGGCGATTATGCGACAGCGCTGAAGGAATTTATCCCGCTTGCGGAGGCTGGGCAGCCGTCCGCTCAGGCCGCTCTCGGTCAGATGTATCTCGACGGGCACGGTGTGCCGCAGGATCCGGCCCAAGCCGCGCTCTGGCTTGAGAAGGCCGCCGCTGGCCGTAATGCGCGCGCGCGGGCCCAAATTGGGGCTCTCTACGCCACCGGAACCGGCGTGCCTTTGGACGAAATGAAGGCTTCCTATTGGCTGCTGAAGGCTGCCAATCAGAATGTTCGTCAATCTCAACGTTTCATGGCGGTGCGTTTTTATAAAGGTGAGGGCGTGCCCAAAGATCTGGCGCAGAGCTTCCTCTATGCCGCCCTTTGTGCCCGTCAGGGTGATGCAGAAGGTCAGGCACTCCTCAATCAACTCGCTACCGAAATGACGCCTGACGATAAGAGGCGCGCTCAGGCCCTCCTGCAAGCTTGGCAGCCTAACGACAATTGATCATGGCGATGTGAATCGCTGTCGCATTCAGGCTGCCTTGTCCGTCGAATCGGCGTGGTAATATTGCGGGAATCGATTTCAGCGAAGGTGTCCTCATGGACAATGCTATTGAAGGTATTTTTTTTCTAATTGGCGTTGCGATAGGCGCCTATGTCATCCTTGTCATGCCTGTCATATCCTGTATTTCCTGGCGACGCGGGCTGCGATTGGACCGTGAGCTTGCCGCGTTGCGCCAAGAATTCGCCATTATTAAAAGCGGTGTCGTCGTCACGCCGACGGTCGCGGCTCCGATTCCGGTGACCATGCCAGTCACGGCTTCGGTCGAGCTTGCTGTTGAAATGGCCGTGCCGCCGGTTGAGGAAGTGCCGGCTGCTATTGAGGAAGTGCCGTCTGTTATTGAAGACGCGCCGCCCGTCATTGAAGAGCCGGCGCCAGAAATCATTCCGGAAGTTGCCTCAACTGCGCCGGAACTGATCATACCGAAGGATCTAGAGGGCCGCCTCGGCGGGCGCATCTATGGTTGGCTGGGCAGCATTGCGCTCGCTCTCGCGGGTATATTTCTTGTGAAACATTCGATCGAGCAGGGCTGGCTGTCGCCGGCCGTGCGCGTTGGGCTCGGCATTCTGTTTGGCCTTGTGCTGCTGGGTGTTGCGCAGTGGATGCGTCGGCAATCAAACAATCTCGGCCAAGCGCTCTCGGCAGCTTCCATGGCTGTGCTTTACGCCAGCTTATTTTCCGCCGTGGCGCTTTATCACCTTATTTCACCACCCTTGGCCTTTGTTACGCTCGCGGCACTGACCTTCGCGGCGATCGCCCTCGCGTTGCGCGACGGTCCCTTCGTCGCTCTGGTCGCCTTCGCGGGCGGATTCTTGACACCGATATTCGTCTCATCAGATTCTCCCAATCTGCCCGCACTCTTCATCTATCTCTATCTACTGCAGCTGGGCGGGCTCACCTTGCTGAAGAAGCGCGGCTGGTGGTACCAGGCGGCGATCGCCAATGCCGGAGGCCTGCTCTGGGCCGCGAGTGCAACAATGGTGTCCGCCTTCGATCATACAATGGGCGATACCTATACCATCCCGTTGTTCTTGATCGCCACCTGCTGGACGGCGATCTGGGCAGTTGAATCTCACAGTGCGGCTGTGCGCTCTGTGCAAATGGTGTGGACGACGCGCGGCACGTCGATCGCTTGTTTTATTCTGATGGCGTCCTTACTGATGGCCAGCGAGTTTGCCTTGGTGAACTGGATCTTCGCCTTGATCCTGGTCTTCAGCCATCTAGCGGCGGCTCGCTTGTGGATTGCTGAAGACATCCCGGCCTATATCGGCACTGCGATCATTGTCGCCACCTATGCCCTGTGGCCGAATATGACATGGGACCCCGCAAGCGCTACCGTGATCGATCATAGCCGCGAGATCATCGGCACCGGTGTTATCTTCGGCGCGGTGCTGCTGTTTGGCGGTTGGTACTTCATTCATGGTGCCCGTCATCCGACGCGCTGGGCTGCTCTTTCTACGCTTGGGCCAGCCTTTATCTTCGGTGGCGCTTATTGGCAATTGCACCATTATCAGTTCTTGCTTTCCTGGCCGGTGCTGGCCATAACGCTCGCGGCCATTCATATGGGTTTGGCGCAGCGTCTTGATTACTTGCGGCGGCAGGAGAATGCGTATGTCGGGGCGTTTGCACTGCATTGCCTTGCCGTTTCAGGCTTTATCGCCATTGCTATCCCGATGCAGCTGGAAAATGCTTGGGTGCCGGTCGCTTGGTCGTTTGAGCTTCCCGTTATCGCTTGGGTTGCCAATCGCCTCGATATTGCGTGGCTGCGACGCGCTATTTGGATTGGGGCAGCGCTCATCCTTGGCGGTATTTGGTTCTCAAATTTTCCCGCGGGTGACACGCTCATCTTTAATTGGCTGCTTTATGGATTAGGCCTGCCGATGGCGAGCTTCGTCGTCACCGCTTATCTGCTCACGCAGACGCCAGAGCAGAAAATGCGGCGCGTATTGCAGGTATTGGCGGCGGCGTTGGGCTTCGCGCTCCTGGGTTTCGAGATTGATCACTTCTTTGCACATATAAATGTGCCCGATCCCGATTTCCTGGCCCATGGTGTTCAGGCGATTGCCTGGCTGCTGGTGGCGCTGGTTCTCATTCCGATCGGGGACCGCCGTCAAGCACCGGTGCTTTACGATGCGGCGTTGGTGGTGGCTGGCATCGCTGGCCTGTGGTTGCTTGCCTTCCCGCTCTTTCTGGAGCATCCGCTATTCAACAGCATATATGTCGGTGAGACAGCATTCTTCAATCGCATCAGCGTCGTTTATGGCCTGCCCACTTTGCTTGGCTTAAGTCTAGCGAGGATGCTCATGCAGCGTCCGGAATTAGGCAATAAAGGGAATATTGGTTATCGCATCGCTGGCATTTATGGCCTTGTGCTCGGCTTCATTACCGTGAGCCTGCTGGTACGCCAGCTCGCGCGCGGCAGCGATATCATGATCCATCTTCCGAGCAGTTCACCCGTAAACGATGGTGAGCTTTACGGTTATTCCGCAGCCTGGACACTTTATGGCGTTGCCTTGTTGGGGCTTGGGTTGAAGATACGTTCGCAGCCGTTGCGCTATGCATCGGCCGTTGTCGTGCTTCTCACGGTCCTAAAGGTCGGCCTTATCGACGCCGCGGATCTCACCGGGCTCTACCGTGTCGCAAGTTTCCTCGGTCTTGGTGTCGCGCTGATCACAATCGGCTATCTCTACCAACGCATTCTGTTCCGCACGAAGGTCGAATAAAGGTCTATTCTTCGACCCAGGCCACGCGCAGGATATTGGTGGAACCAGGTGTTCCCAGCGGCACCCCTGCAGTCACGACAATCCGTTCGCCAACTTTGGCGAAGCCCTCCCGCAAGGCAATGCGGCAGGCCTTTTCCGCCATTTCCGAAAAGCGCTTGATATCGGCGGTCACCACACAATGCGTGCCCCAGACCAAGGCCATGTTGCGCGCTGTCTGTAGCTGCGAGGTCAAACACAGGATCGGCGATTCCGGTCTTTCGCGCGCCATGCGCAGGCCCGTCGAACCCGACGTGGTGTAGGTACAAATCGCTGCTGCTGATAAAGTATGGGCGACCTGGGCGGCTGCCTGGCTGATCGCATCCGATCCCGTTGCCTCGTGATCGAGACGCTGGGCTTCCATGATGCGGCGATAAAACGGATCGCGCTCAACGCGTTCGGCGATGCGGTTCATCATGGCGACGGATTCCAATGGGTAGGCGCCGCTGGCTGTTTCGGCGGAGAGCATCACCGCATCGGCACCATCGTAGACAGCGGTTGCCACGTCCGACGCTTCGGCACGAGTCGGCGTCGGCGAACTCACCATCGAATCCAGCATCTGCGTCGCTACCACGACCGGTTTGCCCGCGAGGCGGCAAGCCGCGATGATGCGCTTTTGTATGCCTGGCACATCCTCGGCCGGCATTTCGACGCCGAGATCGCCGCGCGCCACCATAATCGCGTCTGACAATTCGACGATCTCTTCGAGTTTCTCGATCGCGGCGGGTTTTTCTAGCTTTGCCATGATGCGAGCGCGGCCGGCGATCAGCTTTCTCGCCTCGGCGATGTCTTCGGGCCGTTGCACAAAGGAAAGAGCAATCCAGTCAGCGCCGAGATCCAGCGCGAAGGTGAGGTCGGTTCGGTCCTTCTTCGTGAGCGGCGATAGTGGCAGCACGACGTCTGGCACGTTGACGCCCTTGCGGTCGGATAGCTTACCACCGATCTCGACCTCACATTCGGCAGCGTCGGGCGCTGCTTTGCGCACGCGCATCCGCAGCTTACCGTCATCAAGCAGAAGTGTGACGCCGGGCCGAAGGGCGGTCAAAATCTCGGGATGCGGCAGGGGAGCACGTTGCTTGTTGCCGAGCGTGGGATTGAGGTCGAAGCAAAATTTCTGGCCAGGTTCGAGCGTCACCGACCCGTTTTCGAACTGGCCGACCCGCAGCTTCGGGCCTTGAAGGTCGACCAGAATGCCAATCGGCCGCTTCGTCGATTGCTCGATATGGCGGATAACATCGTAGCGCTTCTTATGATCGGCGTGACTGCCATGAGAAAAATTCAGACGGAAGACATCGGCTCCCGCCAGAAAAAGCGCTTCGATCTCGGCTTCGCTGGATGTCGAGGGACCCAAGGTCGCGATAATTTTCGCCTTGCGCTGGCGTCTCATGGCTCAAATCTCATGTAATGGTACCGTTCTCTCTTCTTATCTAATCAGGATGATGCGGATATCATTGACATTGGTTCGTGTCGGGCCGGTGACAATCAGGTCGCCGAGGGCCGAAAAGAATCCATAGCCATCATTGTCGGCCAGCATGGCCTTTGCACTCAAGCCCTTATCGGCGGCGCGGGCGATACTATCCGGTGCCAGGACCGCGCCGGCATTGTTCTCGGTTCCATCGATTCCGTCGCTATCGCCTGCCGCGGCATAGATTCCGGCCTGGCCGTTGAGACTCACCGCCAGGGCTAGCAGAAATTCGGCATTGCGACCGCCGCGCCCGTTCCCACGTACAGTCACCGTCGTCTCACCGCCAGAGATGAGGGCGATGGGCGCTTTGCCCGGCTGGCCGTGTTTGGCGACTTGCCGGGCGATCCCGGCATGGACCAGAGCCACGTCCCGCGCTTCGCCCTCCAGATCGCCTAGAATGAGCGGTGTATAGCCTGCTTCGGTAGCTACCTTCGCCGCTGCTTCAAGGGCATTCTGTGGCGTACCCAATATGTGGCTTTCACAATTCGTTAAACGCTTATCGCCGGGCTTCGGCGTTTCGCAGGCTGGGCTTTGCAGATGCGCTCTGACGGCCGGGGGCATCTCAATGCCATATTTCTTGAAAACCGCGATTGCATCCTCGCGGCTCGACGGATCGGCGACGGTTGGGCCGGACCCGATCACTGAAGGATCATCACCGGGCACGTCGGAGATTAGCAGGGTCACGACCTTGGCCGGGTAGGCCATGGCAGCAAGACGGCCACCTTTGATGGCGGAGAGATGTTTCCGCACGCAATTCATTTCGGCGATGTTGGCGCCCGACTTCAGCAGCGTCTTGTTGACCGCCTGCTTATCGGCAAGCGTCAGCCCGTCGGCTGGCACCGCGAGCAAGGCGGAGGCGCCCCCAGAGACAAGGCACAGCACCAGATCGTCGGCGGTGAGGTCTCGGACCTTCGCCAGAATGCGTCGCGCGCTCTCCTGGCCCCGGGCGTCCGGTACCGGGTGCGATGCCTCGATCACCTCGATGGTGCGGCATGCTAGGCCGTGCTCATATCGCGTGACCACCAGGCCGTCGATATCGCCCGTCCAGGCCGCCTCGACCGCTTTGGCCATGGCGGCGGCCGCCTTGCCAGCACCCACAACGACGACACGGCCGCTGGGCCGCGCTGGCAAATGCGGCGCCAAGATTTTCAGCGGGTCGACAGCGCCGACGGCGGCAGCGAACATGCGCCGCAAAAGGTCGATTTCGGTATGGCTCACGATCTTTCCCTGGGTCAAACGTCGGGTCGACACTAAAAAGGCTTAGGCGCGGAGGTCAAGCAAAGTGGGTGCTTGGATGACAGCGGCAGCAGCCTCTTCTATGCTGGCGCCCTGTAAACGGTCAATTGCACGAAACGCAGGGTGCACGAAACGCATGGCGAGATCTTGTCCTTGAACACACCTTCCGAACGCCTGCTGAGTGCTGGCGATCCGCCGCCTTTTACGCTGCTCAACGAAAATGGCCAGGCACCCCTGGTTCTGTTCTGCGACCATGCCGGCCGTGCCATCCCGCGAAAGCTTGGTAATCTGGGGCTCGCGCCAAGCGAACTCGCTCAGCATGTCGCGTGGGACATCGGCATTGCGAGTGTGGCGGCGATTCTGGCGCGCAATCTCGATGCGCCCTGCGTTCTTTCCAATTATTCGCGCCTCGTGATCGATTGCAACCGGCGCTTGGATGATCCGACCTCAATTGCGCAGGAATCCGATCGTATCGTGGTACCGGGCAACCGTGGCCTCGATAGCCTCGCGCGGGCGCACCGAGCGGAAGAGATTTTCAAGCCTTATCACTTCGCCGTCACCGAGCTCATCAGAAAGAAGCGCGCGGCGGGGCCAGTCACGGCCATCTTGTCGTTGCACAGCTTTACACCTGTCATGAACAGCTTCCAGCGCCCTTGGCATTTCGGCATTTTGTGGAAGCGTGATTCCCGACTGCCAATCCCGCTGATGCAGCGCTTGGCACAGCTACCCAACGTGGTCGTCGGGGACAACGAGCCGTATTCCGGGCGCGACGAACACGGTTTCTCGATCATCTACCATGCTGAGGCGCAAGGGCTGCCTCATGCGCTTATCGAAATCCGTCAGGATCTCATCAGCGATGAGGCGGGGGTCAATCGCTGGACAGCGAAGCTTGAAACGGCGGTAAAGGGATTGCTGATCGATCCCACAATCTTTCCGCAGACGAAATGAGGCGTCGATGAGCGAACCGGCCTTTACACTGGGAATTGAGGAAGAATATCTTCTGGTCGATCGCGTGAGCCGTGATCTCGTGGTCGATCCACCGGCGGCTGTATTCGAGGAGGCGCAAGCTGCGCTGGGGCCGCATGTCAGCCCAGAATTCATGCGCTCACAAATCGAGATCGGTACCGGTGTCTGTACCTCGCTGGCCGAGGCTCGCACGCAGCTTAAGCGTTTTCGCGCGACATTGACTGACGTTACAGCGCGCCATGGCTTAGCGATCGTCGCCGCTTCGACGCATCCTTTCGCCGATTGGGGCGGACAGAAGCACACCGATAAGGAGCGTTACAACGCACTCGCGCGCGATATCGGCGGTCCGGTTCGACGCCTACTCATTTGCGGTATGCACGTTCATGTCGGCATCGAGAATCCGGAACTGCGCATCGATCTGATGAGCCAAGCAAGTTACTTTCTGCCGCATCTCCTGGCCCTATCGACCTCATCACCTTTCTGGCGCGGGGCCGACACGGGGCTTAAGTCATATCGCCTGGCGGTCTTCAATGAGATGCCGCGTACTGGCTTGCCGGAGATATTCGATTCCTTCGGTGAATATCAGCGGCATCTCGATGTCCTGGTGAGCGCTGGGTTGATTGAAGATGGTAGCAAACTTTGGTGGGATCTGCGGCCGTCAGCGCGCTTTCCTACACTGGAAATGCGCATCTCCGATGTTTGCACCTTGCTCGATGACACGATCGCCATCGCGGCCATGTATCGCTGCATCCTGCGCATGCTCTATCGCTTGCGGCGAGCCAACCAGCGTTGGCGTCGCTACAATGCCATGCTGATCAACGAGAATCGCTGGCGGGCGCAACGCTACGGCCTCGATGAAGGCCTAGTCGACTTCGGCAAAGGCCAGATCGTGCCAATGCGCGAACTTATTGAGGAGCTTATCGATCTTCTGGCTGAAGATGCCGCCTTTTTTGGATGTTCGGCCGAACTGGCGCATGCGCGGGTCATTCTCGAGCGCGGCACCAGTGCGCATCGACAATTGGTGGTTTATAATGAAAGCATCAAGGCCGGTCTGGAGCCGCGCGCGGCATTGCAGCGCGTCGTTGATCGGCTGATCCAGGAAACCGGGACCTTTTGAAAGCAGATATGATGGACCAGCAGACTACGACTGAGCTTGAAGCAGCCGCTTTTCGTCGCCTGGTACAGCATTTGCGCGACCGGACGGACGTTCAGAACCTCGATCTCATGAATCTGGCTGGTTTCTGCCGCAACTGCCTTTCGCGTTGGTATCGCGAAGCGGCACAGGATAAAGGCATCACCGTTGCCGATCCGGCAGCGCGCGAAATCGTCTACGGCATGCCATATGAGGAATGGAAGGCGAAATATCAATCCGACGCCTCAGGCGACAAGAAAGCAGCCTTCGAGAAGAACAAGCCCGGCCACTAAGTGCGATAGGCTATTCCGCCGGTGGGATCGGTGCCACTTTCGGCCGGCCCCGCCAGACGATGACGCCGAGCCCGACTAAGATCATGGCGCCGCCTAAGATGATGCCTTCGGACAACGGCTCACCCAATCGCCAAGTAGCGGTGATAACGCCAAACACCGGCATCAGAAGCGCGAAAGGCGTTAGCTCGTCGACCCGATGGCGCATCAGTAACCAGTACCAGATAGAATAGGGGAGAGCGAATCCGAAGGCTGCAATCGCAATGACGCCGAGCCATCCTTCGAATGGGATCGCTTCGATCGTCGGCAGCAGATTTTGTCCCTCCAGCAGGATGGCTGCGACAATCATCTGCGGTGTCGCCCAACGCGCGAGCGCTGCATAGAGCGCGGTGCCGTGATCCTTGGCAACAATCGGGATGACAGCCTGTGTCGCCGCCCAGGAGACGGCGCAGACCAGCATAGCGATGATGCCGAGATAGGCTGATGTCGCGTCCGGCTTACCAACCACCACTGCGACGCCGATGAGGCAAAGAAGAGCGCCGAGCCCGTTCTTTAAATTGGGTTTGTCGCGGCCGAGCACCCACGAGGCAACGATCGCGACCGGCACCGAGAGTTGCATCAGCAGGACGGCCGTTGAGGCCGGCAGTAATTTGAGGCCGTAATAGACGGCGGTGCTTTGCAGCGTGCAGCCGAAGAAGGCGAGGATGAAAAGCGTTTGGCTCGGTGTCTTGGCGCGTGGGTAAAAAGGTGAGAGTAGCAAAGCTACGGTTGTATAGATCACGCTGACCAGCAGAACGGGGGAGAACCAATCACCGACCACCGGTTTCGCCAAAGTGTAGATCGGCCCCCAGAGGATCTGGATGAAGACGGCCAGCGCAATGTGACTGAGGGGCATGGGAATCCAAGGGCAAGGGGCGCCGGCACTCTGCCCGGAAGCCAGCTGCCTCGCAAGATGGCCCCATAATCCACGTTATCCACAGGCTTTCCCGTCTTGTTCCGCCCCTGCCCGGTCGCTAAAGTCCGCGTCAATTGGGCCATGCGCGATTCCGCGCGGCGGCTTTTCAGGAGATTTCCATGGCTGATTCTGGCGGCGTAGCTGGCGACCACCTCAAATCCTTCATCGAGCGCATCGAGCGCCTTGAGGAGGAAAAAGCCGCCATCGCCGGCGATATCAAGGAGGTCTATGCTGAGGCCAAGGGCAACGGTTTCGACACTAAGATCATGCGCCAGATCATCCGCCTCCGGAAAATGGAGCCGAACGACCGCCAAGAGCAGGAAGAATTGCTCGATGTCTATATGCGCGCCGTTGGGATGGTAGTGTGAGCGGCGTTCGCGCGCCTAATAAACGAGAAAGCCCGGACTTACATCCGGGCTTTTGTTTTTTAGAATCGCATCTCAGTTCATATTGGGCAGCCCGGCATGATGGCACGCCACCATGTGATCCCGCCCGGCGGAAACCAGATCCGGCATTTCTTGCGCGCAGATTTCTGTGGCGCGCGGGCAACGTGTGCGGAAGGGGCATCCACTCGGTGGGTTGAGCGGTGAGGGCAAGTCACCCTTGAGCACGATACGGGCCTTATTCCGTTCGACGTCCGGGTCGGGGACTGGGACTGCGGAGTTCAGCGCTTGCGTGTAAGGGTGTAGCGGATTGCGATAGAGCGAATCCCGATCCGCGATCTCCATCACCTTGCCGAGATAAAGCACCATCACGCGGTGGCTGATATGCCGCACGATCGCGAGATTGTGCGAAATGAAGATCAGCGACATGCCCATCTCTTGTTGCAGATCCATCAGCAGATTGACGATCTGCGCCTGAATCGAGACATCGAGTGCCGAGACCGGCTCGTCGCAGACGATGAGTCGTGGGCTGTTGATGATCGCGCGTGCTATGCCGATGCGTTGACACTGGCCGCCGGAGAATTCATGGGGATAGCGATTTACCTGGTTGGGTAGCAATCCGACCTTGGCCATCATCGCCTTCACGCGCGCCTTGACCTCCTGTGCTCCGAGATTCGGCTGAAAGGTCGTCAGTGGCTCAGCGATGATCTGGCCCACAGTCATGCGCGGATTAAGGCTCGCCAACGGATCCTGGAAGATAATCTGCATCTCGCGTCGGAGGCCACGCATGGCAGTGTCGTCAAGCTGTGCCAGATCCTGACCCAGCCAGACGGTGCGGCCGCCATTGAGCGGCAGCAAGCGCAGAATGGCGCGACCAAGTGTGGATTTGCCACAACCAGATTCACCGACCAACCCCAAGGTCTCGCCGGGCTTCAGATCGAACGAGACGCCATCGACAGCTTTCACAACGGCGGGCGTACCGCTGCTAAAGAGCCGTTTGCGGCCGACATTGAAATGTACCTTAAGGTCGCTGACGGAAAGCAAGGGCGCGCTCATGCGACCACTCCGATCTTATGCTGTCGAATATTGCCCAGTTCATCTAGATGGCAGGCCTTGGCGCGGCCAATGCCCCCGATGTCGCGCAGGGCCGGCCGCTCGATCGCACAGCGCTCGAAAGAATAGGGGCAGCGTTCTCGAAAGGTGCAACCCGTCGGCAAGTTTTGCAGATTAGGCGGCTGGCCGCCAATGGTTTGCAGCCGATTTACCCCGCTTTCATCGAGACGCGGCATGGAGCGCAGCAGCCCTTCCGTATAAGGGTGTTGTGGCCGCTTGAAGATATCCTTGACCCCGCCTTCTTCGGCAATCGCACCGGCGTACATCACCATCACGTGGTCGGCGAGACCGGCGATAACGCCGAGATCGTGGGTGATAAGCGCTATCGCCATGCCGTTGTCACGGCGAAGCTGAGAAAGAAGATCCAAGATCTGCGCCTGCACAGTGACGTCAAGTGCCGTCGTGGGTTCGTCGGCGATGAGCAATTCTGGCCCACACAGCAAGGCCATCGCGATCATTACGCGCTGGCGCATGCCGCCCGAGAATTCGTGTGGATGCATGTTGATGCGCCGTCGCGCCTCGGGAATCTGCACCTGATCCAGTATGCGGATCGAGGTCTCTGCCGCATCGTTCTCGCTCATGCCTTTGTGAGTCACCAGTACCTCGGTCATCTGCCGGCGCACCGTGAGATAAGGATTAAGCGATGTCATGGGATCCTGGAAAATCATCGACATGCGGGCGCCACGGATCTGATTAAGATTCGCCGTGGAGACGCCGAGGATCTCGGTTCCGGTTACTTTGACCGAGCCCGTGGCGCGGCCGTTATTGGCTAGCAGACCCATGATTGACATGAAAATCTGACTTTTGCCGGAGCCGGATTCGCCCACAATACCGAGTGTCTCGCCGCGTTTCACCGTAAACGAAACATTGTTGACCGCCTTCACGTCACCTTCCGGTGTCCAGAAGGTGGTGTTGAGATTGGTGACTTCTAGAACATTGCTCATGGCGCGCTCACCGGTCTTTTGGGTCGAGGGCGTCGCGTAGGCCGTCGCCGACAAAATTAAGCGCCAGCAGCGTCACCACCATCACTGCGCTGGGGAAGACAACCGCCCAGGGCGCAATATCCATGGAGCGAGCGCCTTCACTGATTAACGTGCCCCAGGACGATGCCGGTTCCTGCACACCCATGCCGAGGTAAGAAAGAAAACTCTCGGTCAGAATGACGGCAGGCACAGTTAGTGTCATATAGACAACGACAGGGCCCAGGCAGTTTGGAATGATATGCCGCGTGATGATACGCCAGTTGGAAACACCGCTGGCATGGGCTGCTTCGATGAACTCCTTGCGACGGATGCTGATTGTCTGCCCGCGCACGATGCGGGCCATGTCGAGCCAGCTCACCGCACCGATCGCAATATAGATCAGCACCATCGCGCGGCCGAATACCACGGTCAGGAGGATGACGAAGAAAACAAAGGGAATGGAATAGAGAATGTCGACAATGCGCATCATGACATTGTCGACACGGCCACCGAAGAACCCAGCTGTCGCGCCCCACAGCGTGCCGATGACCAGGCTTACCATCGTGGCAACGAAGCCCACGATGAGCGATACTTGCCCGCCATAAAGCGTGCGCACGAAAAGATCGCGGCCATTCTGGTCGGTGCCGAAATAATAGCCGAGTTCAAGATTAGGTGGGATGCTCAGCGTTTCCAGCGACCAATCCACCTCCTCAGGATCATGGAGGCCTAAATAGGGCGCGCCGAAACAAGCGATCGTTACCAGAATGAGAATGATAAGGCCGGTCACAGCCGCCTTGTTGTGCGAAAAGCGGCGATAGGCATCGGCCCAAAGACTGCGGCCTTTGATTTCGGGCTGAATGGCGAGGGCAGCGAGATCAGTCATAACGCACCTTCGGGTCCAGCAAGCCGTAACAGATATCGGCGATCAGATTACAGATGATGACCAGCGCGCCGAACAAAATCGTGACGCCGAGGACCAGCGTGTAGTCGCGGTTGATCGCGCCTTGCACGAAATAGCGACCGATGCCAGGAATGCCGAAGATCTGTTCGACGATGACCGATCCTGTGACGATATTGGCGATCGCCGGCCCCATATAGGAGACGACCGGCATCAGGGCAGCTCGGATCGCATGGCGCGTGAGTGTGATGATCTCGGGCAGGCCCTTGGCGCGTGCTGTGCGCACAAAATTGCTACGCAGGATTTCCAGCATTGAGCCGCGCGTGAGGCGTGTGAAGGCAGCAATCTGCGGAATGGCGAGAGCAATGATCGGCAGCACCCAGTTTGACGGTTTGCCCCAGCCGCCGACTGGCAGCCAGTGCAGTATCAGGCCGAAGACCAGCGTCATGATCGGGGCGATGACGAAATTAGGCACCGCGATACCCATCATAGCGGTGCCGACACTCAAATAATCGATCCATGAATTCTGTTTGAGAGCCGACCAGATCCCTAGTGTGACACCAATAACAAGAGCGATGCCGATCGCCGAGAGGCCGAGAGCCAGAGAGGTCGGAAAGCCCTGCCAGATCAGTTCGGAAACGGTAAAATCCTTGTACTTGAACGAGGGGCCAAAATCGCCTTTGGCGAGGCCGCCGATATAGCGCAGGAATTGCTGCGGCAATGGTTCGTCCAAGTGATACTGCTGGATCAGCTTGGCCTCGACTTCGGCTGGAACCTTGCGTTCCTTGTCGAATGGCCCGCCGGGCGCCATGCGCACCATGAAAAAAGATACCGCAAGAATGATGAACAGCGTCGGTATCGCGCCGATCAGTCGCCGGATTGTATAACTAAGCATAACAGCCGCCTCCCATCGGTGCCGAAACTCGGTGCCGAGGCGTATCGGGTCAAAGAAAATCGACCCGGCGGCTTAATGCCACCGGGTCGCCTATCACGCAAACCTTACTCGGCAACCGAGAGGAAACGCGCGAGGTGGAAGTCGAGAATGTTGTATTCCCAACCAGTCACCTTCTTCGACACCATGTGCTGTGATGTATAATGATAGATCGGAATCAGCGCTGTGTCGTTGAGGAAGATCTGTTCCGCATCGTGAAACATCTGCATCCGCTTGGCCGGATCCGTTTCCGTGGCCGTGCCCTTCACCAACTTGTCGTATTCCGGATTGTTGTAACCGGCATCATTTCGCTCACCGGCATCGGAGAGAAACATGTCCGCGAAATTGATGGGATCGTCGTAGTCGGCGATCCAAGCAGCGCGGGCGACGTCAAATTGCTTTTTGTCGCGGGTCTCGAGATAGACCTTCCATTCCTCGTTGCGGAGGGTGGCATCGACACCGAGTTGCTTCCACATACTTTGCACCGCCACAGCAATCTTCTTGTGGTTTTCATTGGTGTTGTAGAGCAGTTCGACCTTCAGTGGGTTCGATTTATTATAGCCATGCGCTTCAAGAAGTTTTTGGGCTTCTTCCAGGCGCTGCTTCTGCGGCATGTCTTTGAAGTCGACAAAGGCTTGCTTGTAGTTAGACATCGGCGGTTCCCACGAATAGGCCGGTGCTTCACCACCCTGCGTAATCTTTGAGACCAGAGTCTCACGATCAACTGCTAGCGATAACGCCTTTCTGAGGTCTTTCTGAGCTCCAAGCGGTTCGCGGGTCAGGTTGACCACATAGTAATAAGTGCCAAGGTAAGGCGTATTCTGGAACTCGCCCGGATAGTTCTTTTCGAGATCCGAAATCTGTTCCGACGGCGCGTCATAAGTGACGTCAAGTTCGCCAGCCTTAAAGCGCTTCAGCTCTTCGGCAAGATCTTCGGTCGGATACATCACGACCTTGTCGAGCTTTACGTTGGCGGCATCCCAGAAATGAGGGTTCTTCACATAAGTCAGAGACGCCTGCGGCGTCCATTCTGTGAGCTGATAGGCGCCGTTGCTGACGATATTACCGGGCTTTGTCCAATCGTCCTTGAACTTCTCAACGGTCGCTTTGTGCACTGGATAAGAGATTGGATGACGCAGGAGACCCAAGAAGTATGGAGTCGGACCGTTCAACGAGACTTTCAGTGTGTGATCGTCGACTGCGTCGGCGCCAATTTTCGAGAAATCCTTTTCCTCACCCTTGCGGATCTTTTCCGCATTGACGATGACGTCAAGGATCGGGGCGTAATCGGCAGCTGTTTCCGGATTGACAGCATCCTGGAAACCGAACACGAAATCGCTTGCCGTTACCGGGTCACCGTTCGACCACTTCGCATTCTTGCGCAGATGGAACGTATAGGTCTTGCCGTCATCGCTGATCTCCCAGCTCTCGGCAGCACCCGGCACGATGTCGCCGTTCGGCGCATAGGTCGTAAGACCTTCGAAGATATCGGCTTCGATATTGGCTTCGGTCACGCCGGTCGATTTATGTGGATTGATTGTTTCCGGCTCAGCTCCGTTGCCGCGGTGAAGTACCATCTCGCCGGTTAGCGTGGATACGGGTGCTGGAGCGGCCGGCGTTACCGACGCTGTTTGAGGTTCTGTTGGTTTGTTCGACTGCCATACGTAATAGGCAGTCACCGCAGCTATTACTGCGACGACGCCAATGAGCACTTTTTTCATTTCTGCCTCCGTGTTCGGATCATGCGAATTTATCGCTTCGGGATTCCCTGATCTTCAGTTTCTTAACCCCTAACGGCGCCATCTTTCTTCAACAATTGGAATGGTTCAATAAGAATAGCTGTTTTCTGGCGGCGTTACGCCCTTTCGAGCTGTGCACTAGTCCCTTTTTGTTCTCAATTGTCGAGGGAATTTCAGTCGATCTGTGGGTATCTCCGGCATATTAGCGGTTTGCCTAGGCGCGGCTAAGCAGATCGCCGGGCTAAAAAGCGTCCGGTCAGGTAGCCGGGTCCACCCGCCCAATTAGTTCTTCAACCTCGTTTAATCCGTACCCTCACGCTCGCTCAGGCTGTCGCGCACTGAGTCGTGCCGCCAGCGGGCGATGATGGTACTGGCCTGCGCTACCTCCGTGCGGTCGAAGAAATCGAGTGCATTGCCCAAATCCGCAGCACCGACGCCACCGGCCTTGCTGTGCAGTTTGCGGAGCTGCAGATAAATCTGTGCGAACTCATCGCGTCGCAACCCGATGGCGCGGGCAATGAGGGCGATGCTGTCGCCGCTATTCTCATGCATCAACTTGCGTACCAGGCCGATGCCCAAATTTGCTAGGCGCGCGACTTGTGCTTGGAAGAGCGCCAGATGGCCGTTGCGTAGCGCCGCGATCATGGACGCAGGCGACAAGTCGATGTCGCTGTCGTCCACCATGGTGGATACCGGCGTTTCCAGCCGCATTGTTGCCTTCTGTCCATAGACCGGCTGCTGGGCAGAAGTGACCATGGCATCGAAGAGAAAGCGGTTGTTGAGAGTTTCCTGCACGTCCGGATCGGCCCAGGTCATCATATCTTCGGCAAGACTTTCCGGTAGTTCCCGCCGCTCGGCGAGCAAGCGCTGTAACGCGACATCGGTCATCGCTACCAGGGCCGCCGATGAAAGTGCTGGAATGGAAAACGGCGCATCGGTATCGCTCAGCAGATGATGCAGGATTTCCGGGTCTTCAAGCCGAGCGAGAGCGTCAACCACGGCGATGCTTGCGTCCTTGCGCTTGGCTATGACGGCGCCATGTGCCGGGCCGCAATTCTCAATCACGGCAACGAGGTCGCTCGGCTCCAGCCGATTGCGTGAGAAAAGTACCGGCGAGGCGATCTCGATATCGTCCTCAGCAAAGACTTTTAGGAGCTCCGGTTCCGCTAGGGTCGAGCCAGCCATCTCATAAGCCAGTTCCATACGAGCCTGCGGCAGCGATTTTGGCCGCAGGATAAGCAGGATTTCCGCCAGCATGACTTTTTCCCTAGGTTTCATGATAGCGCCACGGCGCCAGAACAAGCGTGCCAGGAGCGCGAACATCTTCGAGCGGCCCTCAGGCGATCTATCGCGGGCCACCACTGCCAATTCCTTGAGGTCGAACCCCTCGCTCACGCCCACTTACTCCCGACTCAACAAGCAATGCTTTATCATTGGTAACGCGCTAAAGTCCGGTAGGTAAAGGAGATCAAATTTAAAATGCTCAAGTAGAATATTCTACGCCAACTAATCTCCGCGCTGCGTATTTCCTACTTCACCTCGATCAGGTGTATACTGTCGCTCGCTATGAGTAAGAGATCCCATCGCCACTTCAGCTTGCTGCCAGCCGCAATTTTGGCGTTGCTGATATTGCTTGTGTCTTGGGAGCCGGCCACAGCGGAGCCGCGCCTGGCGCTTGTCATCGGCAACGGCCAATACGGCAAAGAAATTGGCTCGCTCGCTAATCCGCCCAATGACGCCAACTTAATGGCTGATGGACTTGCCAAGCTTGGCTTCAAGGTGACTAAATTGGTCAATGGCGATCAGAAGGCGATGAAACGGGCGATTTCGACCTTCGGCC
>CAYOYT010000002.1:27493-36861 GCA_964408245.1 uncultured Dongia sp.
GGCACTAAGTGCTGCTGGTTCGGATGCGGTCGGTCTCTTCTTCTATGCTGGTCACGGCATAGCCGTTGACGGCACTAATTATCTTATTCCTGTCAGCGCTGCGATTGCCGCGGAAGCCGATGTCGACCTCGAGGCGGTCTCCGCCGATACGGTATTAAAGCAAATGGAGTATGCTGGCGCTCGTATCAACATTGTCATCCTCGATGCTTGCCGCAACAACCCGCTACCGCGTTCTATGCGTTCTGCTGGTCGCGGCCTTGCACGCATGGATGCACCGGCCGGATCCTTCATCGGCTATTCGACCTCGCCCGGCAATGTGGCCAATGACGGTGAGGGTAGCAACTCGCCCTATACCACGGCCCTCGTTAGCGAGATGACCAAGCCGGGCATTGCCATCGAGGAGGCCTTTCGCAATGTTCGTGTCAAGGTGATGAACACCACCGATAAGCAGCAGGTACCGTGGGATTCCTCCTCGCTGACTGGCGCGTTCTATTTCAATCCGGGCCAGGTTTCGCCCGTGCCGGCACCCGCGATGGTTGAAGCAGCACCTATCGCAAATCCCATGACGAACGCAGCCAAGGAACTGGCCTATTGGGACAGCATCAAGGACAGCAAGGATGCTGCCGATTATACAGCTTATCTGAAGCGTTTCCCCGATGGGGTCCATGCCGACCTCGCCAGCGACAAAGTCGCACGCTATGGCGGCTCAGTGAACACGGCAAGCGCCCCGATCGCTGAGCGAAGTTCTGAAGCGGCGCCATCGCCTGCTTCCGCCTCGTTACCTCAGCCCGCAACAAAAACGCAGGTTGCCGCTCTGCCTCCAGCAGACCCCGCACCGGAACCGGCGGCCGACGGCGCTATTCAGCTCTCACCGAAAGTGAGCGGACAGCTCGCGTCATATCTCTCTCAATTGCAGGACCGCAATGGGGCGTTCGCGGTTTCGCCTGACGGACAATATGCAGGGTCTTTTATTTGCCAGGACGTCACTTTGTGCGTGCCTGGCCGTAAGGGCCAGATCGAGAATGTCGACCGCTCCTATCCTCAGAAGATGGCCCTGCGCAAATGTAACAATAGTTCTAAGCAGGAATGCGTGCTGATCATGGTACGTGACGACACGAAAGCCGATTACGTCACGCAGAGATAGGCAAGAGGCTTTCGGCATCATGATCACGCATTCAGGCGGTGCGTTTTTGAACCCGGCTTTCGGGGAAGCGCAACACCACGCGGGTCCCCTGGCCTGTCTCGCTCGTCAGATCGATCGATCCGCCATGCAGCTCCATCAGCCGTTTGGTGATGGCAAGGCCCAGGCCCGTGCCTCCAAAGCGACGGCTGATCGTCGCATCTGCCTGGTGGAAGGCGGAGAAAAGATTCTGCATTGCCCCTGCTGACATGCCGATACCGGTATCGCGGATAACGACGACACATTCCCCGCCATCGGCGATGCGTCCAGTCAGATGAATGTTACGGCCGGGCGGCGAGAATTTGACGGCATTGGTGAGGACGTTGAGGAGGATCTGCGCCACCGCGCGCGCATCGGCAAAAAGTGCCGGCATATCGTGCTGCCAGTTCTGCTCGATCCTGACCTTACCCTCATCCGCCCGCGTCTGCAGCATGCGTAGGCAATCGGTTGCGATCGCAGACACGTCAATTATTTCCTCGAATAGATCGACTTTGCCGGCTTCTAGCTTAGACATGTCGAGCACATCGCTGATCAATTTCAGCAACAGCTGGCCGCTCTTATAAATATCCGCGGCGTAGGCGGAATAGCGCTCCGGTGCATTGCCGAAATTCCGGTCACGAATGACTTGTGAGAAGCCGATCACAGCATTCAGGGGGGTGCGCAACTCATGGCTCATATTGGCCAGGAACTCGGTCTTCGACCGGTTGGCGATTTCGGCTGCGTTCTTCGCCTTGATTAATTCGAGCTCGCGTTGCCGTTGCTCGGTCACGTCCTGCAAAGCACCAGCCACTTCGACGACGCGGCCCTGAGCGTCGACGCTTTTTTCGCAGAACGAGCGCACGTGGCGAACGCCGCGATAGCGTGACAAAATGCGGTATTCCTGGACAAGACTGGTTTCTGGCCCTTGTAGGAAATCCTGGTATCGCTGCCAACTAGACTTCGTGTCTTCCGGATGGACGATCTTTTGTTGCCATTGTTCGTCATCGAGTGTCACGTCTTCCTCTGCCAAACCCAGGAGCTCAGCCATGTTGCCGGAGGATTGATAGATACTTGGCTGGCCGTCAACGCTGTCCAACGATAATTGCCTTGACCAATAGCAAAGGCCCGATATGCGCAGTGAGCGCCGCAATTCGTTCTGGACGAGCTTGAGGTTGCGCTCCGATGCGCGAAGGTCGGTCACATCTTGAAAGGTGCCAACGATCTGAACAACGTTCCGGTCCTCATCGATAATCCATTCCGCCGTCTCGCGGATATAAAGAATGCGACCCAGTTTGTGAACGGCCCGATACTCGACGGAGTACGAGCCAAGACCGCGCGCCCGGAAATCTTTATACTGAGCGAAGACCTCGGCACGATCGTCCGAATGAATGATCAGCGCGGCGAATTCGTCGCCATAGGCGGGTAGTTCTTCCGGCTCATAGCCAAAGATATCGCGCGCTTCCTCTGAATAAATGAAACGCCCGCTCCGGCGGGTAGGCACAAATGGGCGCGTCGGATCGTGAGGCAGCCAGTGCCAGTGGCACAATTTTACCAGCCGATGCGCCAGTCGTAGATGAGTCTCGTTGCGTTGTAGCGACGCTTCATGATGGCGCAACTCGGTGACGTCGAGGCCGATTTTGAGCAGAATGGCTGGTGCGTCTGCGCCGTAGCGCAGCGCCACGTTGGACCAACGGATGGTGCGTCGGTCGCCTGATTTCGACAGCCAAATGCTTTCGCGGAAAATGGGCCGAGTGCTGCGCAGTGCTTGAGCTTCGACCGATTGCTCGGCATCCCAATCGTCGGTGGGAAAGCGCTCGCGCCAGATCGCCTCGTTGGCAAGCTCGCGAGCCGAGAAGCCAGAAACGCGCTCGGCGACAGCATTGGCCTGCAGCAGGCGGCCTGCTTGGTTGCGCAGGATGACAATCGCATTGGCGGTTTCGAATCCTGCATCGACCAGCTGCCGCTGCGCGGCAATGGTCGCCTCGTTCATCCGCGCCATTCGCAGGACTGCCAAGGCGCCCAGTCCCGCCAAAACGGCCATGCTTATTGCGATGACCATCGTCCGTTGATGCTCGGCAAGTACCGTCAGCCCTATGGCGAGAACTGCGATGACGACGAAGGGAGCGCAAGCCGTCCAGCGGTGACTTAGCTGTGGTTGCCGCCGGCTCAACAGTGCAGAAAGCGAATTCGCGGCACGCATGGCTGCGGCGGCGCTGGGCAGCGTCGTGGTGGACGGTGAACCTCGCGCGGTCTCTTCTACTTTCGCCCGGCCGTCGCCCATGATGATCCGATTGCTGGCAACAACTCATTGCGCCGCGTCTTGGGCGCGTGGCGTTTATCCTAGTGAACGGGAAATTAACAACTGTTTACGATGGCGTCTTTCGGGGCGCTGACGTAGTTCCGATCACCCTTTGTGCTGGTTTTGCTGCATTGCAACGAGAAGAATATCCAGCTTGGAGTCGAGACAAGCTATTCATCACGCATAACTGGAGCGGTGTAAGAAAGCTGCGCCTCAACCCGCGCTGCCGACAGATTTGCTCCTACTGTGGCTTCTTCGCGTTATCATTTTGCGAAGCTTAAGGGTTGTTTAGAAAAGACTACCCAAGCGCTTGTCAAGCCTGGATGATTGCCGTCCTGCACTGATTCCGCCAACAGGAATGCTTATGAGAAACATCCGATGCCGGTCTTGAAATCGGCACTCAATCTTCAATCAGTGGATGCGCAGACCAACGCTGTCGCCATGGCGAGCTTAGTCGATGACCTCAAGCGCTTGCTGGCGAGTATCGGCGAAGGCGGTGGGCGTGTGGCGCGCGATCGTCACGTTGCTCGTGGTAAATTGCTTCCCCGCGAGCGGATCCAGCTTCTGCTCGATCAGGGAGCGCCTTTTCTCGAACTTTCTGCCCTCGCGGCGCATGAGGTCTATGTCGATAACGTGCCGGCGGCAGGCCTTGTAACTGGTATTGGGCGAGTTGCCGGGCGGCTCGTGGTCATTGTCTGTAACGATGCAACGGTGAAGGGCGGCACCTATTATCCACTTACGGTGAAAAAGCATCTGCGAGCACAGGAAATCGCGGCGGAGAACGGCTTACCCTGTATTTATCTCGTCGATTCCGGCGGCGCTAATCTGCCCAATCAGGACCAAGTCTTCCCCGATCGCGAGCATTTCGGCCGCATCTTCTTCAACCAGGCCAACATGTCGGCGGCGCGTATTCCGCAGATTGCCGTGGTCATGGGGTCCTGCACAGCGGGTGGTGCCTATGTGCCGGCAATGTCAGATGAAAGCATCATTGTGCGCAATCAGGGCACGATCTTCCTTGGTGGGCCACCGTTGGTGAAGGCGGCGACCGGCGAGGTAGTGAGTGCTGAGGATCTTGGCGGGGGGGATCTGCATGCGCGTCGCTCTGGCGTTGTTGATCATTTGGCCGAGAATGATTGGGACGCTTTGCAGCGTTGCCGCGATATCGTTTCCCGTCTGGGGCAGGGGGATGGAATCGGCACCACGCCGAGCCTTTCTTCGCGCGAACCGATCTATAATCCGGCAGAGCTTGATGCCATCGTGCCCTCGGACACACGCAAGCCTTATGACGTGCGCGAAATCATTGCTCGTATTGTCGATGCCTCAGCCTTTGATGAGTTTAAGCAGCATTACGGAGAGACACTGGTTTGCGGCTTTGCCCATCTTTACGGACACCAGATCGGCATTATCGCCAATAACGGGATTCTTTTTTCTGAATCCGCATTGAAGGGCGCTCATTTCGTCGAGCTGTGCGGACAGCGCAAGATCCCGCTGGTCTTCCTGCAAAATATCACTGGCTTCATGGTGGGCCAGAAATACGAAGCAGGCGGCATCGCCAAGGATGGTGCCAAGTTGGTGACCGCTGTTTCGACCGTCGCGGTGCCGAAGCTCACTGTGATCATCGGTGGCTCTTTCGGCGCGGGGAATTATGGCATGTGCGGCCGTGCGTTTGGTCCGCGCTTCCTTTACATGTGGCCTAATGCTCGGATTTCGGTTATGGGCGGCGAGCAGGCAGCATCGGTTCTGGCGCAGGTGAAGCGTGACAATCTTGAAGCCAAAGGCGATGTCTGGCCCCAGCAAGAAGAAGAGAAATTCAAGCAGCCGATCCGCGATCAGTATGAGCGCCAAGGCCATCCTTATTATGCCTCTGCCCGGCTGTGGGATGACGGCATTATCGCGCCAGCTGATACGCGTCGCGTGTTAGGCCTTAGCCTCGAGGCGGCACTGCAGCGTTCGGTCACCGAGACTCGCTTCGGCCTGTTCCGTATGTGAAAGAAAAAGACCATGCCCGATATCGAGCTCGAGATCGCCAATCGTGTCGCCCGCATCACCATCAATCGGCCTGAGCGGCACAACGCGCTCGATATCGCGATGATCGATGCATTCCATGACGCACTCGATAATGTCGCCGCCGAAACATCCGCCCGTGTCCTTGAAATCCACGCGCGTGGCGCTTCCTTTTGCGCCGGTGCCGATATCAACTGGATGCGGCGCATGGCGGAATATGACGCGGCCGACAACATCGGCGATGCTAAGCGCCTTGCCGGACTCTTCGAGAAGATCGCCTTTCTGCCTTTGCCCACGATTGTCGCGGTCAACGGGCCAGCCTATGGTGGCGGCATCGGTATCGTTGCGGCCGCCGACTTTGCGATCGCGGTGCCCCAGGCCGATTTTGTGCTTTCCGAAGTGAAGCTTGGCCTCATTCCCGCTGTCATCAGCCCGTATATCATGCGCGCCATCGGCCCACATGTGGCAAAACAGCTTTTCCTTTCCGGCCGCAAATTCGATGCGGCGGAGGCACAGCGTCTTGGTCTCGTTGCGCAAGTGGTGGCGCCTGACCAACTCGATCATGCCGTCGATGCGCTGACCAAACAATTACGCGATAACGCGCCGGAAGCGATGGCAGCTGCCAAGGAGCTTGTCCAGTTCGTGGCCTCCAAGCCACTAGGGCGCGAGGTCATCGACGGCACCGCCGACCGCATTGCCACCCGCCGCGCCAGCGCCGAGGGAAAAGAAGGCCTTAGTGCTTTTCTCGAAAAACGCACACCGTCTTGGCGCGAGGGCTAATCGATGTTTTCCAAGATTCTCGTCGCTAATCGAGGTGAGATCGCCTGCCGTGTGATCCGTACGGCGCGCGCAATGGGAGTTAAGACGGTCGCAATCTATTCTGACGCAGACCGACAGGCGCGCCACGCCCAGCTCGCCGACGAAGCGATTCATATCGGCCCAGCGCAAGCGCGGGAGAGTTATCTCAAAGGCGAACGTATTATTGCTGCTGCCAAATCCGTTGGTGCTGAGGCGATTCATCCCGGCTATGGCTTTCTTTCCGAAAATGCAGCCTTTGCCAAGGCCGTGGTGGAAACCGGCCTTGTCTTTATCGGCCCCCATGCTAGATCGATCGAGGCCATGGGAGCTAAGGACGCCGCCAAAGTGCTGATGCGGCAAGCAGGTGTGCCCGTCGTTCCTGGCTATGAAGGTAAGGCGCAGGATGCATCAACGCTTCAAGCCCATGCCAACAAAATCGGTTATCCCGTGCTGATCAAAGCCGTGATGGGTGGCGGTGGCCGCGGCATGCGCAAGGTGGAGAGAAGCGCCGAATTTGCCCAGGCACTGGAATCGGCTCAGCGTGAGGCGCAATCCGCCTTTGGTGACAGCGCCGTCCTAATCGAAAAATATTTGACCCGCCCTCGCCATATCGAGGTGCAGGTTTTTGCCGACACGCATGGCAACATCGTCCATCTCTTCGAGCGGGATTGTTCGCTGCAGCGGCGCCATCAGAAAGTGATCGAAGAAGCACCGGCACCTGGCATAACAGATAGGGTGCGCAAACGTATGACCGATGCGGCGATTGCCGCGGCAAAGGCGATCGATTACGTCGGCGCCGGCACTGTCGAATTTATCGCTGAGGGTGACAATCTCGAAAATTTCTACTTCATGGAAATGAATACGCGTCTTCAAGTCGAGCATCCGGTGACTGAGACAGTGACCGGCCTTGATCTGGTTGAATGGCAGCTCCGTATTGCCGTTGGCGAGCGCCTGCCGAAGCTTCAGAACGAGATAGCGCTTTGCGGTCACGCCTTCGAAGCACGGATCTGTGCTGAGGATCCAGCACGCGACTACCGGCCGGAAATCGGTAAATTGCTGCATTTCAGCGTCCCGGAAGGGCCTCATATACGCCTCGATTCCGGCTTCGGTGATGGTGACGAGATTTCAGTTCATTACGACTCCCTCATCGGTAAGCTTATCGTCGGTGGTATCGATCGCGAGGATGCCTTGCTGCGCCTGCGGGCGGCACTTGGCCGCGCCCACGTCGCCGGTATCGCCAGCAATCTCAATCTACTAACGCGTGCTGCAGCCGAACCCGATTTCATGATGGGTCGCATCGATACCGGCTTTATCGCCGAGCATCCCGCGCTGTTGCAGAATACGCCGCCCGATATCGTCGGCTGGGCCATGCTCGCCTTATGCGATCAGCTCGATCTTGCGTCACGTAGCTCATCGCCCAACTGGTCACCCTGGGCGGCGACCGACAACTGGCGTCTCGGCGGCGCTGCGCCGTTGGTCTGGCATTTTGCGCAAGACGATGTGGATTATGCTGTATCGCTGCTCGCGCGCAAAGATGACTGGCTCGTCGCCGTCGGCGATGAGTCATTAGCGCTGCGGGTGATTGAGCGTATGGCGGATTCGTTCATGATCGAGCTCGACGGTCGGCAATATCATGGCCATGTCCATGCCGATGGTGCGACCCGTTGGCTGAAGATTGGGTCGACGCATTGGCGCATCCATGCCCTCGGCGCCGTTGGCCGCCCACCGGAAAGGCGCAATTCCACCGGCAAGCTAGGCGGAGCGGTCCATGCGCCCATGCCCGGTCGCATCGTCGCCATTCAATCCGCGATCGGCGATCAGGTCGAAGCGGGCCAGGTCTTGCTGCGGCTGGAAGCGATGAAGATGGAGCACAATCTTGCTGCCGGCATTGCTGGGAAGGTTGCCACCATCCTGGTCGCGCCTGGCGATCAGGTGGCGGAAGGCGCCGAACTCATCCGCATCGAGGCAAGCGCGTGAATCTGCCAGCTAGAATTCGCATCGTCGATGTCGCTCCGCGCGACGGGTTGCAGAACGAAGCGGCGCTTGTCTCGGCCGCGGCGAAGATCCGGCTCATTGAGGATCTGGCGGCTGCCGGTGTTTCCGATATAGAAGCCGGCGCCTTCGTCTCTCCCAAATGGGTGCCACAAATGGCGGATTCGGCCACTGTCCTTGCGGGGTTGAAACGTGATCCCGCCAAGCGCTATCCCGTCCTGGTGCCTAATCTTCATGGTTTCGAGGCGGCGCTTGCTGCCGGCGCCCGCGAGGTTTCGGTTTTCGCCGCCGCTTCCGAGACTTTCTCGCGCCGAAATACCAATTGTTCGGTTGCCGAAAGCATCGAGCGCTTTCGCCCGGTGATGGAGCGGGCGCATGCCGCCGGCGTTCCGGTCAGGGGCTATGTCTCCTGCGTATTGGGGTGTCCTTATGAGGGTGAGATCGCCCCGGCGGCCGTGGCGGGTGTGGCTAAGTCATTGGTTGATATAGGTTGCTGGGAAATTTCGCTGGGCGATACAATCGGCATCGGCACACCGCTCGCTACCCAGCGCATGATCGGGGCGGTTGCCGAATACGTAGCCATCCGCCAGCTCGCCGCTCATTTTCACGATACTTATGGCCAGGCGCTCGCCAATCTTCTCGCCGCTCTTGAGATGGGTATCTCCGTGATTGATGCCTCGGTCGCTGGCCTTGGCGGTTGTCCCTATGCCAAGGGCGCCACTGGCAATGTCGCCACCGAGGATGTCGTCTTCATGCTTGAGGGCATGGGCATTGCCACGGGAATTGATCTCGCGTTGCTGGCGCAAGCTGGCTGGCGGGCTCTCCACCATCTTAATCGCACGCCGCAAGCTGGCGTTTCGCGCGCGCTGTGGCATAAAGTCCAAAAATCATAGCGTCACTCGTATGTGATGCGATTGGTGATTGCCGTCGCTGTTCATTTATGGAATCTAAACACAATCTGCTTAAACAAGTTGTTCGGCCGAGCTCTTCCGGCGACTTGCGAGAAAGCCGGCGACTTGCGAGAGGGATTGCCATGTTGAGCCGTTACGTTTTCGAAGATGTCCTCGAACTCACCACGCCGATCCGCCTAAAAAACGGCATGCGCGGCTATATTTC
>CAYOYT010000003.1:0-2221 GCA_964408245.1 uncultured Dongia sp.
GGCGGATGCCCTGGTAGAACAGGTCGGTCTCGAGGAAGATCTGGCCGTCGGTGATCGAGATCACGTTCGTCGGAATGTAGGCCGACACGTCGTTGGCCTGGGTTTCGACGACCGGGAGCGCGGTGAGCGAGCCCGAACCGTTGGCTTCGTTGAGCTTCGCGGCACGCTCGAGCAAGCGCGAGTGGATGTAGAACACGTCGCCGGGATACGCTTCGCGGCCCGGCGGACGGCGCAGCAGCAGCGACATCTGACGATAGGCGACGGCCTGCTTCGACAGATCGTCATAGAAGATGACGGCATGCATGCCGTTGTCGCGGAAAAACTCACCCATCGCGCAGCCGGTATACGGCGCCAGGAACTGCAGTGGCGCCGGTTCCGAGGCAGTCGCAGCGACGACGATGGAATATTCCAGCGCGCCATTGTCTTCCAGCGTCTTCACGATCTGGGCGACGGTCGAGCGCTTCTGACCGATGGCGACATAGACGCAATAGAGCTTCTTCGACTCATCCGTCCCGGCGTTGATGGCCTTCTGGTTGAGGATGGTATCGATGATGACGGCAGTCTTGCCGGTCTGCCGATCACCGATGATCAACTCGCGCTGGCCGCGGCCCACCGGCACCAGGCTATCGATGGCCTTCAAACCCGTCTGCATCGGCTCATGCACTGATTTGCGCGGGATGATGCCAGGGGCCTTCACCTCGACGCGGGTACGCTTCACGTCGACCAGCGGACCTTTGCCGTCGATTGGGTTGCCAAGACCGTCAACCACGCGGCCAAGCAGGCCCTTGCCGACGGGAACGTCGACGATGGCGCCAGTGCGCTTAACGGTGTCGCCTTCCTTAATGTCGCGGTCGTCGCCGAAGATCACGATACCGACATTGTCGGTTTCGAGGTTGAGCGCCATACCACGGACACCGCCCGGGAACTCGACCATTTCGCCGGCCTGGACATTGTCCAACCCATGCACGCGAGCAACACCGTCGCCCACGCTGAGGACCTGCCCCACTTCGGTGACATCGGCCTCATTGCCGAAATTTTCAATCTGCTGCTTGAGGATCGCAGAGATTTCGGCGGCACGGATTTCCATTATCCAACCCCTTTCATGGCGAGCTGCAATTTCTGCAGCTTTGTTCGAATAGATGAATCAATCATGCGGCTGCCCACCTTGACGACGAGACCGCCGATGAGGCTCGGATCTACCTTGAGCTCCATCGCGACCTTGGCGCCATGGGCCCGCTTGATGGTTTCTGCGAGAGCGTTCTGCTGTTCGGCTGAGAGCGCCCGGGCCGACCAGACCAGGGCGGTCATCTCGCCACGACGGTCCGCCAGCATTTTCTTGAAAGCTTTGATCATGGCAGTGAGCGCAAAGAGGCGCCGGTTCTGTGCCAACAGGCCGAGAAATTTAGCGGTCAATGGGCCGAATTTTGCGGCGGCGACGATGCCGGCCACCGCTTTGCTCTGATCGGCACGCGACAGGATCGGCGAATTGATCAGGCGGCGGAAATCGGCCGATTCATCGATCATCTGAGAGATCGCCCCGAGATCGCCGACGACAGCATCCAGCTCATGTTTGGAATCGGCCAGCTCAAAAAGGGCTGCGGCATAGCGCTGCGCCAGACCGCTATACGCGGTACTTCCTTTATCGCTGCCTTGGGCTGACACGATCCTGTCCCCATCCCCGGTGTTAACAAATTGATTTGACGGAAAAATCTTGGGCACCCGAGATGCCGACACAAACTCAACCGACCCTTCACAGCAGCTTTCGCGCTGCGACAGGCGGCGGGTTAGTAACATATGGTTTGGGCCTAATCAACAGGCCCAGATCAAGGGTCGCGATGAATCGTCAACTTATTGAACTAGGAGGATAATTTGTAACGTCGTCCGGCTGGAATTTTTCCTCCTCGGGAGATGTCGCGACCCCTGTTGCAAGAGTTTCGCGTTAACCTTTGTGACGCGGGAGATTCAGCGACAGGGATTGGCTTGGTTTTGCCATCATCCCTTTGTGAATGGCCGGCCAGTGGGACCAACGCTAGACCCGGGCATGATGCGTTTTTGAGGGTAGCCCACACAGCCGTCGGCGCATCCCGACATTCGTCGTCTATGGCCGACCATCCACGAGTTTGTCGGCACCTGAAAGACCCCCGCCTTCGCGGGAATGACGACTGAGGGAGATCAACGTCGGCATCAATTCCTGCTAGCAGCGATGGCCCGCCAGGGCTGG
>CAYOYT010000003.1:2231-27370 GCA_964408245.1 uncultured Dongia sp.
GCGACAGCTGACGATCGGCGGCCGCAATTTCGGCCACGATCTTGGCGAAGGCCGATCGCGCCGAGAGACGCCGGTACCAGGCGGCAAGGGCGGGATGTGGATCGAGCGTCGGGCCGCTGAGACGCTGCGTGAAGAGCACGGTCATGAAAAGACCGATATCCGCGACCGAAAGCGCGCCGCAGAAATAGTCGTCGCGCCCAAGCTGCGCATCAAGCTCGGCAAAACGCTGCGCGATGGCCCCTTCCGCGTCCTTACCCGCCGCCACGCGGGCTGTATGCTTCCCCGCATCGGGGTGCGGTGGCTCGGTGCGGAACAGTAAATGACGCACCGGCGCGAAGAGTATCTCGTCGGCATCAAGCTCCAACAGGCGGCAGCGAGCGCGGTCCTGTGGTGTCGCCGGGTAAAGCGGCGGTTCGGGATGGAGCTCCTCGAGATATTCGAGGATCACCGTCGAGTCGAATAACGCAACATCGCCATCGATCAACACAGGGACTTGCCGCTTAGGATTATGCGCGATGACGGTCGGGTGACGCGGCTCGTACCCTTGTTCTTGGGTGAAAGCCACGAATTCCCGCTCATAGCTAATGCCCTTCTCCAGGAGGGCGATCTCCACCTTGCGTGAAAAAAGGCTCAGCGGACCGGCATAAAGCTTCAGCATTATTCCTCACCACAGATATCGAGTTGAAGAAATATAGGAGCAACAAGCTCGCAACAAGTAGCTCACGCGTTGGCGACGAAGGCCTGATAATCGCGCGTGTCACCCCTGGCCCGCGCCGTTTTAAAGTGCGTGTTCATGGCGGCCCAACTGCGCCAGACAGCGATCGCTTCGGCATAATGGACAGCACGAATACCGGTCTTACCAGAAAGCACGCGGTCGATGAGCCGGTCATAGCCAGCACCGATGCCTTGTTGGAAGGCTGCGCTGCGCGTGACCGACATCGCGCACTGCCGCAATTGATAGATGGCTTCACTGGCGAAAGGTGCCTGCCCGCCGCTCAGCGACAAGGATTCGAGATCGAAGAGCACGTCCTCGGCCAAGACGTTTTGCCAGGCCCTGTCACCTTCGCGCCGTACGAGCCCATGGAGAGAGGCAAAGGCGGTCGCGAAATCGGTAAAGCCGACATAGCTTTCTTTCGCCACCACCTCGCGCACGAGTGATCCCGACCAATCGGTGATGCGCGTGCACCCAAAGGCGACGCCCGTTGGCGCGGCAAGCGGCAGAAGGGTTGCGAGATATGTCGGCGACATCAGATCATCGGCGTCGAGCAAGGCGATGAATGCACCGCGCGCGGCGGTAAGCGCCCGGTTGCGCGCTGTCCCTGGCCCAGTCCGCGCCGCAATGCCCGGCAATACCCGTACACGCGGATCGAGGTCTTCAAGAAACCGATAATCCGCCGGTTCGTCGGGTGCCACGACGACCTCGAGGTCATGCATCTCCTGCCCCAGCGCCGAAGCCACGGCCTCAGCGATAAAGCCATGCGCTTGATAAGCGGCGATGATGACGGAAACGACGGGCATATTCACGGTACGAAAGATAGCCGATGTCTCGCTTTCTGTCATGGTCGCGAAGTATGGCATGGTCGCGAAGTATGGCGGGGCCGCGACATTAAGAGCCGTCAGAGTTTATCTGCGTTGAAGGTATCGCAGGCTTCGAGATCGCCGGTGTTGAGGCCACGTTGGAACCAGCGGATGCGCTGGGCGGAGCTGCCATGGGTGAAGCTATCGGGAACGACGCGACCCGTGGCCTGAGACTGCAAGCGATCATCGCCGACAGCGCTCGCCGCGGTCAGTCCTTCCTCGATATCGCCGGGTTCAAGTGTCAGATTCTGGTCATTGGTCTCAATCTGATGCGCCCAGATGCCCGCGAAACAATCCGCCTGCAATTCGACGCGGACCGAAAGCGCATTAGCGTCGGCCTCGTTCATGCTATGGCGCGCGCGACTGACCTTCTGTTCAATGCCAAGCAAGTTCTGCACGTGATGTCCCACTTCGTGGGCGATGACATAGGCCTGGGCAAAATCACCCGGCGCCTTGAAACGGCTCCTGAGGTCGCGATAGAAATCGAGATCGATATAGACCTTCTCATCGGATGGGCAATAGAATGGCCCCATTGCCGATTGCGTATAGCCGCAGGCCGATTGCGTGGCACCGGAGAACAACACCAATGTCGGCTGGCGATAGCTGCTATTGCCTTGCGCGAAGATGCCGGCCCAAACATCTTCGGTACTGGCGAGGATCACGGAGACGAAATCCTTCAGCTCGTCCTCGGTCGCCGCGTCACCGGTGCCGGTTGTGGCGGTGCCTACATTTTGCTCATTGCGCGACCGTCCAGCGAGAATATCGCTCACAGCATCATTGCTGCGCGCGCCGCCATCCGAACCGTTTCCCAGCAAGATTGTGGTCGGATCGACGCCCAAGAGGCTCGTGATGATGAAGAAGCCGATGATCACAATGAGGCCGAGACCGCCGATGCGCGGACCGCGCCCGAACCCGCCGCCACCCAGGCCACCACCACGCAGGCCGCCGAACCCACCCCCACGCAAACCGAACCCGCCGGAGCCGCGCTGGTCGGAAACATTCGAACTTCTACGACCGCCCCGCCATTGCATGACAGACCTCTCCTGGTGAAACCATGCCGTGATGATGACACCACAGCATGAATGTCGGCACGCCTTGCGCTACAACAAGAGCGTGTAGTACCGGTTCCTGCTAAGCTCATGTCATGAGCGATTAACGCTCCAACTGATTAACATTCTCTTTTCAGAACGGTTCAGGCAGGGCAGAATTCAGGCAACACAGGCTGGCGAGAGGGGAAAGCCTTTGAAACAGATTTGTACCTTACAGATAAGAATCGCCGTTCTACTGGTGATGTTCGGCTTGGCAGCCTGCACGGAGACCAAGATGGTGGCCACCATGGCCCGGGATAAATCTTCCGCGACGGACGCTCAAGCCGTCGAGAAGATTGAGACGATTGAGGAGCCAGAGTCCGAGCCGGCTAAAGATGCCGCTTACCAACCGATCTATGTTGATGAGTTGCCGCGGTCGTCCTGCTATGCAAGTTACGGATCAGGTGCCGGTGCCGTGGCATATGCCCTCGTGGGGCTGTTTGCTTACTCTGCCGCCGCCTGGTATGCCGATAATGGAATTCACCACGACGCTGATGGCTGTTCTTATTAGATATACGATACGTTACTCGCTGTTTGCGGTTTCATCCTACATGAAGCTGTAGGGGTCGATATCGATCTGCAAGCGCAGATCGCCGGGAAATTTCTGGCCCCTGAGCCAGCTGCGCAGAATGCCTTGGGGGGCGATATCGCGCCGCGTCTTCAACAAAAAGCGCAGGCGATGGCGACCGCGCAACAAAGCAAGCGGTGCCGGCGCCGGCCCCAAGACCACAACGCCCTCACGATGCGGTGCGGACCGGGCGAGCTCCTGCGCCTTCGCATTAACCGCCGCCAAATCATGACCAGAAAGAATCAGCGCAGCGAGGCGGCCGAAGGGCGGCATGCCGGATTGACGCCGATCGTCGGCTTCCGCCGCTAGCAAAGAATCGCGATCGCCGGATTTCAGTGCCACCATCACGGCGCGCTCTGGATCGTAGGTCTGCAGATAGACACGCCCCGGTTTCTCAGCGCGGCCGGCGCGCCCCGCCACCTGGCTCATCAGCTGATAGGTCCGCTCCGTGGCGCGCAGATCGCCGCCATGGAGACCGAGATCGGCATCGATCACGCCGACCAGCGTCAGATGCGGAAAGTTGTGCCCCTTAGCGATGATCTGCGTGCCGATGATCAGATCGACCTCCCGCTCAACCACCATGCGCATGAGGGCCTCGGCCTTCGCCGGCCCTGTCACCGTGTCGCTGGTGAGGACCAGGCGGCGCGCATCGGGGAACAGCGCCTCGGCTTCTTCGGCCAGCCGTTCAACGCCCGGGCCGCAGGCGGCAAAGCTACCCACCGATTGGCAGGCGGGACAGGATGGCGGCATCGGCGAGTCGAAACCGCAATGATGACACATCAACTTCTGATGGAAGCGATGCTCAACCAGCCATGCGGTACAACGTGGGCATTGCAGGCGGTGCCCGCAGGTGCGACACAAGGTCAGCGGCGCATAGCCACGGCGGTTGAGAAAAAGCAGCGCCTGATCGCCTTGCGCCAAGGTTCGCTCGATCTCGGCCTTTAAACGAGGCGCGATCCAGGATTGGCGTGCTGGCTTGTCGACCTTAAGATCGATCGTGTCGATGGCGGGCAGGCTCGCACCGCCATGACGGTCGGGCAGATGCAAAACCTGATAGCGGCCGGTCTCGACATTGACGATGGTTTCCAGCGACGGCGTCGCCGAAGCGAGCACGACCGGGATCTTGGCAAGATGCCCGCGCACCACCGCCATGTCGCGTGCCTGGTAAATAACGCCGTCTTCCTGCTTGAAGGCGTTTTCATGCTCTTCGTCGACGATAATGAGGCCCAAATCGCGATAGGGCAGAAAAAGCGCCGAACGCGCGCCGACGACGACGCGCGCCGACCCATCGAGCACACCGCGCCAGGTGAGGCGACGTTCAAGGCCGGTGAGCTCGGAATGCCATTGCGCCGGCAATGCTCCGAAACGCGCCTCGAATCTTGTCAGCCATTGGGGTGTGAGGGCTATTTCCGGCACCATCACCAGCGCCTGCTGGCCGTGGCGTAAGGCAGCGGCGATGGCTTCGAAATAAACTTCCGTCTTGCCCGAGCCAGTGACGCCATCGATGAGCGTGACACCTGGTTTCAGCGCACTGAGATCATCGGCGGCCTTGCGCTGCGCCGCGGAAAGTCGCGGCCCTGTTGCATCGGCGTCCGGCATACCGAAAGGCCGCTTCAACGCGCGCGGGACGGATTGCAGCAATCCGGCCTTTCCCATATCGCTGACCACGCCAGCACTGACGCCGGCCAAGCGTGCAAGCTCGCCAGGTGGCAAAGGGGCCGAACATTGGAGAACGTCGATCACGCGCTGTCGGGCCGCAGTTAACTTAATACCTGGTAACTTAATACCTGGTAACGCAGCACCTGGTAACGCAGCACTGGGCAGCTTGCCGGCGTGCTGATCGCCAAGCCGCCAAGCCTTCAGGCTGCGCTCCGGCTCCAAGGCATCGGGAACACTCATCGCCATGCGCAGAACCGCGCCTAAAGGCGCCATGGTGTAGTGCGCCACCCAATCGACGAAGTCGCAGGTGAGTGCTGGCAAGGACGGAACCTCGAGACGCGCCGTCACTGCTTTGAGCTTCTCCGATGCGACATCGCCAGCACCAGCACCCCAGACGATTCCGGTAACGGATCGACGGCCCAGCGGCACATGCACCACGTCACCGCGCGCCAGGCTCATGCCATGGGGGATCAAATAATCATAGGCCTGAAACAGAGCGAGCGGCAGCAGCACGCCGACGACCTGCGACTGTGCGGTCACAGATTCCTTTTCTTCATCCAAGGCGTGATCAGTTTCAGTTGGCATGGCGATGCACTGGGGATAGACTCTGGCGTTGAGGGTGACGTGATTCGCGAGCGGTGACGATGTGGCGCTTGCATCCGTCACTTTTATAGCCTAGTGCGTGGCGCATTGCCGATAAAGGCACCTTAGCTATCAGGGATCGGAGCATGAAGTTTTTCGTCGACACCGCGGACGTCAAGGAAATCCAAGAGCTTGCCGCCACGGGCTTGCTTGATGGTGTAACAACGAATCCGTCCTTGATCGCTAAATCCGGCCGTCCCTTCCTCGACGTTATCAAGGAAATTTGCCGCATCGTCGATGGACCGGTCAGCGCGGAAGTGACCGCGACCGATCACCAGACCATGCTCGCTGAAGGTCATAAGCTTGCCGGCCTTGCCAAAAATGTCTGCGTCAAGGTGCCGCTCACCGTCGATGGGCTGAAGACGTGCAAAGTTCTGTCTGGCGAAGGCATCCAGGTCAACGTGACTCTGTGCTTCTCGGCTGCCCAGGCTTTGCTCGCCGCCAAAGCCGGCGCCACCTTCATCTCACCTTTCGTCGGCCGCCTTGACGATATCGGCCAAGACGGCATGGAACTGATCGCCGACATCATCGCGATCTATTCCGCCTATCCGAATTTGAAGACCGAGGTGTTGGTTGCGTCGGTCCGACATCCGGTGCATGTCGTTTCGGCCGCCAAGATGGGCGCCGATGTGGCGACACTGCCGCCGAGCGTGCTAAAACAGATGTTCAACCATCCCCTGACCGATAAGGGCCTTGCCGCGTTCCTCGCGGATTGGGCCAAGACCGGCCAGTCGGTTCTTTAACAAACGATCGAGGCAAGACGCGCCGATGTCGGATCCGGTGGAAGGGGTCAAAGCCAAACCAGTCAGCAACGTTACCGCTGCTCAGGTCGCGGCCTATCTCAAGCGCAATCCAGACTTTCTGTCGCGCCACCCTGAATTGCTCGACGGCCAGATCTCACCGGGCCGTCACAAGGGCAGCGGTGTTGTCGATCTGCAGCAATTCATGATGGATCGACTGAAGACAGATGTCGCCAAGCTGCGCGCCGATCAGGATGAGATCATCGCCAACAGCCGCGACAATCTCAACACGACCGAGCGCATTCACAATGCCGTGTTGGCCTTGCTGGAGGCGGAAAGCTTTGAGCAATTCATCGAGATCGTGACCGGCGATCTCGCCTTCCTGCTGGAAGTCGACGTGGTATGCCTCTGCCTTGAACTGACGGACGTCACCTCGCGCCGGCCCAAGCATGACGGTATTCAGTTTCTCGACCGTGGCGCAGTCGATCGCTTGATCGGCAAGAGCCGCAAGGTGTGGCTGCGCGACGAAGTCGAGGGAGATCCTGAAATTTATGGCGGTGCCGCCGATTTGGTGCGCTCCGACGCCGTGCTGCGCCTGTCGATCAGCAAGGTGGCGCCCGCCGGACTCATCGCCTTCGGCACGCGCCATCCCGGGTATTTCCATGCCGGACAGGGTACTGAATTGATGAACTTCCTGGGTCGCGTTATCGAATTCGGCATCCGCTCATGGCTGGATCTGCCAAAGCCGTGAGCGCGGTAGCGCCGGTCAAGGTTGACGCTAACCCGCTGCTCTTTGCCAAGGCCGATCTCATCGCGGCCCTCAAGAATTGGCTTTCTTATCTCACGCAGGAACGGCGCGCCGCCGTCTTAACGGTCGAGGCCTATCAGCGCGACGTCGGCGACTTCCTGCGCTTCTTAAGCTTCTATGACGGCGACGCGCCAAACGTGGCGCGCCTGGGGGCACTCAGCCGCGCCGATATCCGCGCCTGGCTTGCTCAGCGCCGGGGTCGCGGCCTGGTCGCGGCCAGCAATGCGCGCGCCTTATCCGCGGTCAAATCCCTCGCGCGCCGTTTGGTGCGAGACGGCAGAATCGAGATTGGCGTGCTGGCGACCCAGCGTGGACCCCGCTTGCCACGCGCAATTCCCAAACCCTTGAACGTGCCGGAAGCGGAGGCGCTGTTCGAGAATGTCGACGCTACGGCGACCGAGCCCTGGCTCGCTAAGCGCGATCTTGCCGTCTTGCTGCTGCTCTATGGCTGTGGCCTGCGCATCTCGGAAGCCCTGAACCTGACATGCGCCGATGCGCCGCAGGCTGGCACATCCTTGCGCATCACCGGTAAAGGCGGAAAGACGCGGCTCGTCCCCGTGCTGCCTGTGGTGGCGGAAGCGATCCAGGATTACCTCGCCGATAACCCCTGGCCGCGCGCCAAAACTGGCCCGCTCTTTGTCGGCGCCAAGGGCGGGAAGCTTAGTCCGCGTCTCATCCAGCGCTCCTTGCAAAAGCTGCGGCTGATGCTGGGTCTGCCTGAGACAGCGACGCCGCATGCCTTGCGGCATTCTTTCGCGACGCATCTTCTTGCCGGTGGCGGCGATCTACGCGCCATTCAAGAATTGCTAGGTCACGCATCGCTATCGACCACACAGCGCTATACCGAGATTGACGCAGCACAACTTCTCAGCGTCTATCAATCCGCTCATCCGCGCGCCCAGCCGCGCCCCAAGTAAACGCCACAATATCGGAAGGACACGACTATGAGATGGACATGGAAGGCAACGCTTTCTCTGGCGGCATGTCTGTTGCTGGCGAGTACAGTGATCTTTTTCGTGGCTCGCTATTGGGATCTTCATATCGCTATCTATCGGGGCGACAGCAATCAGACGATTGCCACTGATCACACGGCCCACACTCTTAATGCTGCGGAACCGGCGGCTGAGATAGACGATATGGCCGGGCACGATCACGACAATATGGCGATGAACATGGAACCGACCGATCTTGCCACGTCCATGCCGGATAACGCCGCCGCGGCTTATGCTGCCAGCATGGCGAATATGCACGGGCCAATGATGGCCGGCATGAGCAATCCCGACCCCGACGCCGCCTTCATCCTCGGCATGATCCCGCATCATCAGGGCGCCATCGACATGGCGCGCGTGGTCTTACGCTTCGGCAAGGACGACTTCACCCGTCAATTGGCCAAAGAGATCATCGCCGCCCAAGAACGTGAGATCGTCGAAATGCAGAAATGGCTACAGTCGAGAGGCTTGCCAGAATCGAAATAACATCGAAAGCGCTAGAGCGTGCAACCGGCCTAAAATTGTTGAAGTGAAAATGACACGATATATCGCCTATATCCGCAAGGATCCTAACAGCGACCATAGTGTCGAGTTTCCCGATTTTCCTGGCGCCATCAGCGCCGGCCGATCAGTCGAGGGAGCGCATGCCATGGCGGGCGACGCTCTAGCGACCGATGTAGAGTGGCTCTTCGCGGAAAGTAGGCCTGTGCCGAAGCCCTCGTCGCTTGATGATCTCGCGTCATCCCCGAGCATGATGGCATAAAAACAAAAACCCCTCCTGTGACACACACGGGAGGGGTCGTCAGTTTGAGGCTCTAATCGAGAGCTGTTACATCATTGGCGTCAGACTGGTGGCGCTTTTTCGCACCTGCTTCAGCATATCGGCTGGGAAAGGGATCATGCCCTTGTCGGCGAGATAGCCTTCTTCGCCTGCCGCTTTATCGCTGGTGAATTCGATGACGAATTCACGGATGCCCGGTACCTGGCCTTCGTGCTGGTTCTTCACGTAGAAATACAGCGTGCGCGCGACTTCATACTTGCCGCCGACGATGTTGTCGAAGCTTGGCTCAACGCCATCCATGATGCTGCCCTGCAGCTTGTCTTCGTTCTGCTCAAGGAACGAATAGCCAAAGATTCCGATGGCGGTCGGATTGGCTTCCAGCTTCTGGACGATCAAATTGTCGTTTTCGCCGGCATCGATATAGGCGCCATCTTCACGGATCGTGGCGCACGCGCCAGCTTTGGCCTTCGCGTCGGCGATGGCATCGATCTCGGGTAGGCCCTTGCAGCCTTTATCCATGACAAGTTCGACAAAGGCGTCGCGAGTGCCGGAGGTCGGCGGCGGGCCTAAAACTTCGATCTTGTCGGCGGGCAACGCCGGGTTGATGTCCTGCCAAGTCTTATAGGGATTCGCGGTCAGCTTGCCGTTGACGGGAACTTGCCTGGCGAGAGCCAGCCAGATATCTTTCACGGTCAGTTCGTAGCGGCTGTGCTGCTTGGAATTGGCAAGCACGATGCCGTCATAGCCGATCGCAACCTCGGTGATCGCAGTGACGCCATTGGCCTTGCAGGTCTCAATCTCGCTATCCTTGATCTTGCGGCTAGCATTGGCGATGTCCGGGCTGTCTTCACCGAGTCCGGCGCAGAACAACTTCAGACCACCGCCCGTGCCGGTCGATTCCACAATCGGTGTCTTGAATTTGCCACTCTTGCCGAATTCCTCGGCAACCGTGGTCGAGAACGGATAAACTGTCGAAGAGCCAACAATGTGCAGCTGGTCGCGGGCTTCGGCGGCGCCGACCGTCAAGATGATGATACCGATGGCCAAAGGGGCAAAAGAAATGCGCGTCATGGCGGAAACCTTTTATGGGTGAAACCAAGCGAGGTTGTCATAGGTCACTTCCATGACAGCCGGTTTGCTATTTTATGACAGTTGCATGACGGCCAACGCACCCGTTCATCGAGACGCTGAGATCTTAGCGTATCTCCTGTAATTCTGCGGTGGGTTCAGGGCATTTTTGCCGGCGCCGATTCCAGCGGCAAGTAAACCGTGAAGGTGCTGCCCTGGCCCAGGACGGACTGGATTTCCAATTTACCGCGATGTCGGTTGACGATGTGTTTGACGATCGCCAGACCCAACCCCGTTCCGCCAAGATCGCGGCTGCGCGCGGTGTCGATACGATAGAAGCGTTCGGTGAGGCGCGGAATATGCTCGCGAGCGATGCCGGGGCCCTGGTCGTTGACGCTTAAGGCCACCGCACCTTTGACGCCCTTGGGATGTGGCAAATGGAGCCGCAGTAGCGCAGGATCGGTAATGATGTCGGCGCTGATCGTCACCACCGCCTGGTCGCGACAATATTTCAATGCGTTGTCGACGAGATTTTGCACCACCTGCGTCAGCTCGTCGGCATCGCCCGGCACGGGCGGCAGCAAGGCGGCATTGGGCATGCGGATGACGATGCCACGTGCCTGCGCTTTCAAGGCGAGTCCGTCGGCCACCGAGGCCAGCAATCGCATGAGATCCACCGCGCCCGCCGGCGGTTGATGCTCATTGAGTTCGATGCGTGAAAGTGACAACAGATCGGCCACGATGCGGCTCATGCGCTGTGCCTCGGTCAGCATGATGTCAAGGAAGCGGGCGCGCGCCACGTCATCATTGCGCGCTGGACCTTTCAGCGTCTCCAGGAAGCCGATCAGAGTCGCCAGCGGGGTCTTCAATTCGTGGCTGACATTGGCAACGAAATCGCTGCGCAGGGATTCCGCGCGGCGTAGATTCGAGACATCGTGGAACACGATCAATGAATGTCCGATTCCTGCCCCCACTTTGTCGATCGATTGCAATTCCGCGACCAAAGTATGGCCGGCGACGTCCGGCAGCTCCAAAGGCTTAGGCAAGTCACCGCGGGAAAGCGCGTCGAGGGCTATCAGCAAAGCTGGCTGGCGCAGCACGGCCAGCAGACTGGTGGTTTCGATATCGGCACCCAGAAAATCGCGCGCTGCCATGTTGGCAAGAACGATACGGCGCTGCGAGTCGAGCACCAAAACGGGGTCGGGCAAAGCGTCGATGAGGGCGCGAATGGAGGTGACGCCGCCGCCAGACCCCTCCCCCTCTTCCGGTCCAATGGGCGCCGGCACGTCGATTTGCGGCTTTTGTTCCTTGGACAGTTGATGGCGAAGAAGAATGAAGGCCAGGGCCGACAAAGCCACGGCCAGCGCCATCACCAGCAAGGGCCAATCGGCGCGGCCGCTGAAGCCGATCAGGGCGACCAGTGCCACAAACACGAGGGCAAGGTCACGAAAAAGTGTCGCGAAACCCTTCCGCACGAAACGCCTTTCACGTCATAATAAATCCGAAAATCGACTCGATAGAATCGGATCGATTCCAGTTTTTTCCGGTTATGTCCGTAAGTTCGTCATCCGAAAGACATATCTAGCGTCGAATCGCCTTAAAAATAAAGAAAACCGCCAAGGAGAGGGAAGTCTGTCATGAATAATTCATCACGCCGCGGGGAAAGCCTGCGCCAAATATTGCTGACCACGGCTCTTAGCGCTGGGGTTCTCTTGGCAAATGCCGCTTTGCCAAACGCAATGGCGCTCGCTCAGAACGCTACCAATACCAGTGCTACCTATCAACCCTGGACCGGCACGACGCAAGGCAAGGCCGCCCAGAAGCTCATTGCCGACATCAAAGCCAAGATCGTCCAGGCCGAGAAGGATAATGCGGCATCGCCCGATTTCCTCGACGACCTCCGCAAGTCGTTGGCCGACTTCGAAGCAGCGACGGTCGTTTCCCAAGCGCAGCCCTTCCTCGATACATTCAGTGACGGCGAGTATCTGAACAGCCCGACCTGGAAGGTGACAGCGGGCCAGTGGCAGGTCGACAAGTCCGGGAATAATAGGGGTCTTGTCAGCAAGATCCGCCAGGGTGCCAACCTCAACACGTTGCTCGGCAACCTTCTCAATCAGCAGGGCCAGCAACAGAATCCCAACGCGCAATACGCCGCGATCTATTCTAAGCAGAAGCTGCCGGCCTTCTTCACCGCCAGCACGAAATTCACCTCGAAGGATCGCTATGGCGGCCTGCAGCTGGCACTCTATCAAGGTGCCTCGGCGCAGAACCAGTATCGTGTCGCCTACCAGCCGGGCAACAATCAGGGCCTCCTCCTCCAGAAGGTGACGGCGAGCGGCGCGGTGTCGATCGGCGCTTATAACGGTACCGTCAATCTCGAGGACGGCAGCCCCCACGAGATTACCATGAGCCGCAGCAGCAACGGCAAAATGAGCGTCGCCATCGATGGTCAGAACGTCATCAACGCCACCGATAGCAGCTTCACCGGCGATTTTGATGGCATCCTTGTTACCAATGTCGGTGGCAGCTATTGGCTGCGCGAGGTTTCCGTAAAGCCGCTGCAGTAAGCGGCTACATTTTTTCCAGCCACAGCGATGTGGCAGGCGCTGGAACGAGCGGCAGCGTGGCGATGAGCGACGCTGCCGTTTCTTCTTTCATGTGCGTCTCGACATAGCGGCTGGCGAAAAGCGGTCGATACGCACCGCCCGTGATCAGCGGCAAGACCGCCAATTGCTCATTATAACCGCGCCAAGCCCAGCTCTCCGGATAGTCGTCGGGCAAGAAAATATCGTGAATATGAACCAGCACGCCTTGAGGTAAAACCGGCAGGATACGGTTGAAAAGCTGATCGACATCGGTGCCGGGCATCAGAATATGGCTGGAATCGATGAACAGAATGTCGCCGGCCTGCAAACTAGTAAAAAGCGTCTGATCAGCGTCCTTCAGCACAGTGCGATGCAGCGTCACCGGCAAGCCATTCAACGGTGCGCGGGGCGCTGGATCGATAGCGCTGTGATCGACGGCAAGACCGCCATCCATGATCGCTTGCGCGGCGAAGCGCGTTGAATGGCCGGAGCCGATTTCGAGCAACTGGCTCGGGCGATGGCGGCGCATGATGGTGTAAAGGATCGCAGCATCCAGCGGCGCGAACCATTCCTGGCGCCACCGCGGATGCGGCGCCGTGGCATCGACAGCGATTGCCCTGAGATCGGCGCGATAATCATCCATCGCCCGCAGCAAATCTGCAAATATCGCGCGCGCATCGGCGAAGGCGGCACGTGCCGCGTCATAGACCGGCGGCTTCGTCACCTGATCGGCATAGCGATAAGGAATGAAGAAGCCCTGCCGCCGAACGCCGGAAAGCGTGCTCAGACAAAGCGTGAATTGTCGCCAGAAGCCCGGGACCATGAAGCTGGAGCCCTTAATCACAATGGAGGGCGAAAATGACGGCTTCGCCGGATCGGCGCAAGAGTGGCTAATCGCGACTGACACCCGCACTGTCGCGCGTCCAAGCCGAACCAGAACGAGAAGCCGAGCTGGCGGTTGCACCCCCGCCAGCGCTGGGCACGGCCGCGACCTGCAGGGACGCCTCACCGCTGCCAGCTGCAACGGAGGCCGTTTGCGAGGCGTCGCCGGTGACCAAATGCAGATCAGCTTCCTCCGCGGTGCGGTTGTCGATGCCAAGCACGCGCGCGGCCATATCGGTGCCAGCATCACGGCCGGTCTGAGCGCGGACCATCGTGTCGGCGATGGCACTGGCGACCGAGAGCGGTCCGAAAGGCAGAGCGCCGATAAAGTTCGACAGCGCATAGGCTTGATCGCCCGTTACCGCGCGGTAGATCTGGGCGACGATGGGGATGTGCTGCAGTGGGTTGATGATATCGACGAAATCATCCCAGCCGAATTTGCCGTCTGGCCCCAGGAAGAGTTCGCGCGCACCCGGCGTCTCTTTCAATCGCCATATCTTCCCTTGGGCAGCGAGGCTTTTTTGTTCCTCTCGGTCGGGATAGCTATCCAGCATCACCATGCGGCTGTTTCGGGGGGCGATTTCGGTCGATTCCGCCGTCTCACTAGGTGAGACAGGTATGCCATCTGCTGCCTCTGTCGGCGAGACTGCCTCGGCCGTCTGGGTGGGAGCATCTGCGTCCCCTATGAGCGGATCTGACTCCGGCGGCAGCTCCATGCCGGTCAGCGCGGCAAATTGTGCCAGGCTGAGAGTGGGAATGCCGTCATTTGCCGCCACTGGGTTGGGTTGGACGGCCGCCGGCGCCGAGCGAGGGGAATTGCCAGCGAGCTTCCGATAATCGGCCAAGGTCATGCCGCGCGTCGAGCCAGCTGACGTATTCATCTGCTGCCGCCGGGCCTGCGCCAGCAGCATTTCCTGGAATTGGCTCTGATCGATGGCTCCGGGCCGCAATTTACTGCCGGCAATCGCACCGTCGCCCGATACCGATGATATTGCGGGCGATAGGGCACCCGGATAAGGGGTCGCAGCGCTGGACGTGATCGGATATTCCGCCAAGGGGGCCATCCCTGAAGCCGGTACCGACACCATGTCGATAAGCCGTCAAGGACGTATCAGCAAGCCCCGTGCCAACACTTCAAGGCCAGCAGTCCAGCCTTAGAACATATGGCCGAAACGGACTGCCTTGGTCGACAGGTAGCGTTCGTTGTGGTCATTGGAGGGGAATACATGCGGAACGCGCTCGGTCACGTTGATACCGCATTGAGCAAGGCCGGTGACCTTGTCCGGATTGTTGGTGAGGAGCCGCACCGCGCTCACCCCCAATTGCCGCAGCATTTCGGCGGCCGGCTGATAGAGCCGCTCGTCGGCACCGAAACCTAGCTGCAGGTTGGCATCGAGCGTGTCGGCGCCGGCATCTTGCAAACGATAGGCGCGCAGTTTGTTGATCAGACCGATGCCGCGCCCTTCTTGGGCCAGATAAAGCAGCACACCGCTGCCGGATTGTGAAATCGCGGCAATCGCCCCACGCAATTGCGCCCCGCAATCGCAGCGCAGGGAACCGAGGAGATCGCCCGTGAAACATTCTGAATGCAGCCGTGTCAGCACCGGGCGGGACGAATCCAGCTTGCCGATGATGATGGCGAGATGTTCCTTGCCGCCATCATGGGGTCGGAAAGCGATGATTTCCGTCTCCTCCGCCCCCTCCAAGGGCAGGCGGGCCGAGCTGACCCGACGCAAATCGGACGCCGCATGGCTGCGCCAATGAGCGAGATCGCGCGCCTCCAGGCGGAAGGCCGGATCGACCCAGTGCTCAAGCCCAGCACGCGGTACCACAACCAGGATGGCTGCCGGCAGAAGGCGGGCGGCCTTGGCAAGCTCAATGGCACCCTGGGCGAAAGCGGGCGAGACATCGCTGACAACTGCAACACCCAGCACCCGTGCGTCGACAACGGCGGCGGTGGGATCGGCGAGCTGCCGGATCGCCTCCGCAGCGAGAGCACCGGCAACGGACAATATGCGGGGTTCGGCGGCGGACAGATTGGCCGGAAGGGCCAAGCCATGCTTCAACAAGGCCTGAGCACGCTCATGCGTCAGAACCAAGCGAATTTCGCCTTTTTTGCCGCCCAAACTGGCGGTCAGAAGGGTAGAGAGCGCTGGTTGTTCAAGGGTTTCGGCCGCCAGCACCAGGGCCGCCAGATCGCCCTCCAGCAGCGCCACGACGCCGCCGCGGCGCAATTCCGCCATGGCGCGTTCAACTTGGGCAAGACAGGTAGCGGTCCAGACGCTGGGGTCGAGGGCCGCCGGATCGATCGGCGTCATGCTATTCTCGGACAAGCTATTTTGAGGCTGGCGTGTTTTCGGATTGGGTGCCGTATGGCTCAATGCCGGCATATGGGGATTATTTGATGATCCGGTCAAGCCCGCCCGTCCCTGGCTATTGCCCTGCTCCCGTGCAGATAGCAGGGGTCCCCTGCGCTGCTAAGCCCCGGAGACAATGGAATTTTCAGCGAACGCCTGAGCCCTCATACCTTGTCAGGCGCCCGGCCCGGTGTTATCTGACGTGTGTTAACATAAGGAGTTTCAGCGTCCATGAGCCTCAGCCACCAGCGCCGCATCCTGCTTGTCGATGACGATGAGACCCTACGCAAGACGCTCGCCGAACAGCTGGCCCTCGACGGCGAGTTCATCTGCGTCGAGGCGGGGACCGCCAGCAGCGCCCTGGATGTCGCCCAGAAGGAGAAGCCGGATGCGATTTTGCTCGATGTTGGCCTGCCCGATGGTGACGGCCGTCAGGTCTGTGAGGCGATGCGTAAAGCAGGGATCAGCGTTCCCATCATCATGGTGACGGCATCCTCGGGCGAGGCGGATACGATCCACGGCCTCGACATGGGCGCCAATGACTACATCGCCAAACCTTTTCGCTTGGGCGAGTTGATCGCACGGTTGCGCGCCCATTTACGCCAGCACGAACATAGCGAGGACGCCCTCATCCCCATCGGCCCCTATATCTTCAAACCTAATGTGAAGATGCTGGTGGATGAGAAAGCCAATAAAAAGATCCGCCTCACCGAGAAGGAAACCGCAATCCTCAAATATCTTTACCGTGCCGAACAACGCGCGGTCGGGCGCGAGACATTGCTGGGCGAGGTCTGGGGCTACAATGCCGGCGTCACCACGCATACGCTGGAGACCCATGTCTATCGCCTGCGCCAGAAGATCGAGAAGGATCCAGCCAAGGCGCAGATTCTCGTTACCGATGCCGGCGGCTACAAGCTCGTCCCCTAACTAAAAACGCATCGCCGTTGATCTCGCAGCCTGGCGAGATACCGGCAAAAAAAGCGGTTGTGGGCAAAAGCTTACACCCCGACCTTGCAATCGGCGCAAAGAATGCCATCATTCCACCGCGCCGAGTAACGTGGTGGCGGTCTATAGGATGGAGACGCCCAAAAAGGATTGAGTGTTTTGTCGCAATCGGTTGGTTCCTCGACGAGTGATTTTACCGTTCGCTTCTGGGGAGTCCGCGGCTCCCTTTCCTGTTCGGGTCCCGAATACGTTCGTTACGGCGGCAACACCTCCTGTCTCGAAGTGCGGGCGGGTGAGCATGTTCTGGTTTTCGATGCGGGAACCGGCATCCGACAACTTGGCCGTGACCTAGCCAGCAAAGGTCCAGTTGAGGCCAATCTCTTTTTCACCCACACCCATATCGATCATGTTGTCGGCCTGCCGTTCTTTGCACCACTTTACGTGCCGGGATCGAAGATCCGCGTCTGGGCCGGACATCTCAAACCTGATCGGACGCTGAAGGAATCGCTGGCGACCTTGATGGCCGAACCGCTCTTTCCGGTGCCGATCGAAATCTTCTCAGCCGCACCCGATTTCCATGACTTTGTCGCCGGCGAAACACTTGAGCCTTATCCTGGTCTCAAAATTCGGACCTGTCTGCTCAACCATCCCAACGGTGCCACTGGCTATCGCGTCGATTGGAAGGGCAAATCGATCTGCTATGTGACCGATTGCGAACACGACCCCAAGCAGCTCGACCCTATCATCCTCGCTCTCATCGAGGGTGCCGACATCGTCATCTACGACAGCACATATACCGACGAAGAATACATCAAGTTCAAAGGCTGGGGCCATTCGACGTGGCAGGAGGCGGTGCGCCTTGCCACTGCCGCTAAGGTAAAGACACTGGTGCTGTTTCATCATGATCCCAGCCATGACGATGCGTTCATGGACCGGGTCGCCGCCGAGGCCGAGACGATGCGATCCGGTACGCTTGTCGCCAAAGAAGGCATGATCTTGGCACCGTGATGAGAGATCCGTTGTGAGCGATCTGATTGTCAGCGCTGATGCGCCCGGCGCGCTCTCGGGTTCGGCGCAAATGGGCACGCGGAAATTTCGCTGCGCGCTCGGCCACAGCGGCATCATCGCAGAGAAGCGCGAAGGCGATGGCGGTACACCGACGGGCAGCTTTGCTCTGCGACGCCTCTATGTGCGTGCCGATAAGGGTGCAACACCGACATCACCGGTCCCAGTCTCAATCATCGCCCCGGATGACGGCTGGTGCGACGCGCCGGATCATGCCGATTACAATCGGCCCATCACCCTGCCCTTCGCCGCAAGCCATGAAAAGATGTGGCGCGACGATCATCTCTACGATCTGGTGCTGGTGATCGGCCACAATGACGACCCGCCCGTACCGTATCTGGGCAGCGCCGTTTTCATTCATTTGGCGCGACCAGATTACAGCCCGACGGAAGGCTGCATCGCCTTCGCGCGTAACGATCTCGAAACCATTCTCGGTCTGCTTGGGCCGGCAGATAAGGTGATCGTGACGCGGCCGACATTTGAGTGCAGCTGAGAGAGTGGATGCCCGGGTCAGTCGGACCAACGCTGGGCCCGGGCATGACGATTGACGGGAATGCCGTCAGCCGAGATCGCGGACGTCGGCGAGGTGGCCGGTGATCGCTGCTGCTGCGGCCATCGCCGGGCTCACCAGATGCGTGCGGCCCCCGCGACCCTGACGACCTTCGAAATTGCGGTTGGAGGTCGAGGCGCAACGCTCGCCCGGAGCGAGCCGATCGGGGTTCATGGCAAGGCACATGGAACAACCAGGCTCGCGCCAGTCGAAGCCAGCGTCGGTGAGAATCTTGTCGAGGCCCTCTTCCTCAGCCTGCGCCTTTACCAGGCCGGAACCGGGAACGACCATGGCGTTCACATGCGGCGCCACCTTGCGGCCCTTGGCGAGCTTCGCTACAGCGCGGATATCCTCAATGCGGCCGTTGGTGCAGGAACCGATGAAGACGCGGTCAACCTTCACCTGCGTCAGCGGCGTACCGGCGGTGAGGCCCATGTAATCGAGGGCGCGTTCCATGGCGCGGCGCTTATCCTCATCGGCGACATCGGCCGGGTTCGGCACCGTCGCGGTGATGGGCAGCACATCTTCAGGACTGGTCCCCCAGGTAACCTGCGGGACGATGTCCTCGGCTCTCAACTCGATCTCGATATCGAATTTGGCGCCAGCATCGGTCGGCAGCGATTTCCAAAATGACACCGCCTGTTCCCAAGCCGCACCCTTAGGTGCCATCGGACGGCCTTTGATGTAGTCGAAGGTGGTTTCGTCCGGCGCGATGAGACCAGCGCGCGCCCCACCTTCGATGGTCATATTGCAGACCGTCATGCGGCCTTCCATCGAGAGACCACGGATCGCGGAGCCGGCGAATTCGATCACATAGCCGGTGCCGCCGGCGGTACCGATACGGCCGATGATGGCGAGCACAATGTCCTTGGCCGTGACGCCGGCCCCTAATTGACCCTCAACCGAGATGCGCATGTTCTTGGCGGGCTTCTGAATAAGCGTCTGGGTGGCGAGCACATGCTCAACCTCCGAGGTGCCGATACCGAAGGCCAGTGCGCCAAAAGCGCCATGAGTCGAGGTATGAGAATCGCCACAGACGATGGTCATGCCAGGCTGCGTGAAGCCCTGTTCCGGGCCGATGATATGCACGATGCCCTGGCGGATATCATCCATCGCGAAATAGGGTATACCAAAATCGCGGGTGTTCTGTTCCAGGGTTTCGACCTGAATGCGGCTTTCTTCCTCAGTGATGCCTTGATCACGGTTGGAGGTCGGCACGTTGTGATCGGCGACCGCCAATGTGGCCTGCGGGCGATGTACCTTGCGGCCGGAATTGCGCAGACCCTCGAAGGCCTGGGGGCTGGTCACTTCATGGACGAGATGGCGATCGATGTAGATAAGACAGGTACCATCATCTTGACGGTGGACCAGGTGGTTTTCCCAAATCTTATCGAACAGCGTCTTCGCCATGTTGCGTCCCTGATGATCGTCAAAGCCACGGGTTGTCACGCACAGCCTGTCATTTACCGCAGCCTCTATTTACCGTAATCCTTCGCCTTGTCAGCGGCCGCGCTTTCTTTTCATGGCCGCTGCAAGGCGAAGGACGGGTATCTCACGGTCATTCAGGCGCCGCACGCCGCTGATTTCCACCAGCGGATATATGCGCCTGCAGGACCGTTGCCCCGCGATTACTCGCTGGCGGCTTCAGCGGTCGTCGTCGTGCTGCGCTCACGCTCTGTGATGCGCGCAGCCTTGCCGCGCAGACCACGGAGATAATAGAGCTTCGCACGGCGAACGTCGCCTTGGCGAACGACTTCGATGCTGACAAGACGCGGTGAGAAGAGCGGGAACACGCGCTCGACACCTTCGCCATAGGAAATCTTGCGCAAGGTGAACGAGGAGTTCACACCGGCATTCTTGCGGGCGATGCACACGCCTTCGAAAGCCTGCACGCGCTCACGCTCGCCTTCGACGACCTTCACATTCACCTTCACCGAATCGCCAGGCCGGAAATCCGGCACCTTGGTAGCGCTCTGAAGCTTCGACAATTGGGCCGCTTCGAATTCATGCAACATGGTCATGGTCGTATCCTTTCTTCTTTCAACTTCCCAGGCAGCGCTGTCGCCCCGCCCGATTGTTCAGCGACCCTCTTCAGCGCCGCGTTTCAGATAAGCGTCCCAGAGATCGGGCCGCCGCAATTTCGTCGTCTCCTCGGCTTGGCGCATGCGCCAGCTTTGGATCTTTTCGTGATGACCGGAGATCAAGACCTCCGGCACTTTTTTGTCCTTCCATTCCGCGGGCCGCGTGTAATGCGGATATTCCAGCAGGCCCGTTTCGAAACTCTCCTCATCCAAGGTCGACTCAGCGCCCATCACGCCAGGCAGCAGACGGACACACGCATCGATCAACGCCAGAGCCGCCGGCTCACCGCCCGAGAGCACGAAATCGCCGAGGCTCACCTCGAGCAACCCACGCGCCTCGATCACCCGTTCGTCCAACCCTTCATACCGACCGCAAACCAGAACTACGCCCGGTCCCGCCGCCAGTTCCCGCACCAGCGCCTGCGTCAGCAGGCGACCGCGCGGGGTGAGATAGATCGCTGGCCCAGATACTGGGCCAAACCCTGGGCCAAACCCTGGGCCAAACCCTGGCCCTAGCCCTGGCCCCGATCCTGACCCAGTCGCTGCGGCCAGCGCCGCATCGACCACATCGGGCCGCATCACCATGCCGGCGCCACCCCCGAAGGGCGTATCGTCAACCGTGCGATGCTTGTCGGTCGCGAAATCGCGAATCTGCATCGTCTCCAGTCGCCAGATCCCCTTTTCCAAGGCCTTGCCGGCGAGGCTCTGACCCAGAGGTCCCGGAAACATTTCCGGGAACAGAGTCAGGATGCGTGCCGTCCAAATCCTATTGCCGGTATCGCCCGTATCGCCGGAGTGAAGCTCCCTTGTTTCCGTCACCTCCGCTTTGCCTCAAGAGACATCTTCGGGCTCACCCGTTGGTCGGTCGAAGAAACCGTCTGGAAGATCGAGCACGATTTTGCCACCCGTCAGGTCAACCATCGGCACCAACGCCTTGGTGAACGCGACATCGAAAGCACCCCGTGAGCCACCCTCGACCGAGACCACGTCACCCGCCCCATAATTCTCGACCGAGCCAACACGGCCGAGGGCCGTTGCATGCTGATCGAGAACATCGAGACCGATGAGATCGGTGAGATAGAATTCACTCTCGCCCACAATCTCGGGCAGACGATCGCGTGTCACGAAGAGCTCGACGCCCTTCAATGCCTCAGCGGCATTCCGATCACGCACGCCGTCGATGCGGGCGATAAGGACGTCCTGTCCGGAGGCTTTTTTGCCGGGACTTGCCTGGCCGGTCACGGAAAGCGCGAAGGCACGACCCTTGGCATCAGTCAGCGGACCATAGGACGCAATAGCCTTCGGTGCGCCAGCAAAGGATTTCACCTTCACCTCGCCCTTAATGCCATGCGCACCGATGATAGCGCCCATCAAGACCATTGCCGGCTTCTCCGCCAAGACAGTTCTTAGGCTTCGGCAGCCGGAGCTTCAGCAGCCTTGGCGGCGGCTTCGGCATTCGCCTTCGCACGCTCCTGAGCCTTCGCTTTCGGCAGATGTTGCTTCGATTGCTCGTGCTGCTTGGGTGCTTCGGTCAGGCCGAGCTTGGCAAAGAAGCCCTGTACGCGCTCGGTCGGCAGCGCGCCTTTCGAAAGCCAATGCTTCGCACGCTCGATCTCGAGGATGATGCGGTTCGGATCTTCCTTGGCGAGCATCGGGTTGTAGGAACCGATGCGCTCCACGAAACGGCCATCGCGCGCGAAGCGGCTCTCGGCCACGACGATGCGATAGAATGGACGCTTCTTGGCGCCACCACGGGCGAGACGGATCTTCAACGACATGAGGGGTATTCTCCTTTCAGATACAAACTTCGTAAATGTTGTTATTCCGGTAGATGACAGCAGGCTTCAATCTTGTTCCCGTCGGGATCGAAGACAAAGGCGCCGTAGTAATTGGGGTGGTAATGAGCGCGGATACCGGGTGCCCCGTTATCCGTGGCCCCATTATTGATCGCGGCCTGATAGAAACCATCGACTTCGAGCCGCGATTTCGCCTGAAAGGCAAAATGATTTCCACCGGTGCGGTTGGCTTGCGTGTTGACGTGAGTTGGCACGCCGATCCAGAAACGCGCCTGGGTGCCGGCTTCGCCATAGCCATGCGCGACAACGCCCTGGCCAGGAATCTCGACATCATGAACGCGCATGTAAGATAAAGCGAGGAGCACGACATCATAAAAGCCACGCGCCGCTTTGAGATCAGAAACGCCGATGGAGACGTGATCGATCATCGCATTCCTCCAAAGCCGCCACCACCGCCCATGCCACCCATACCGCCCTTCATCAGGGCCGCCATGCCATGGCGCATCAAGCCCTTCTGGCCCATCTTCGAGACCTGCTTCATCATGCGCGCCATTTCCTGGTGTTGCTTCAGAAGCTTGTTCACATCCTGCACTTGAACGCCGGCGCCTTTGGCGATGCGATTCTTGCGCGATGCCTTGATGATGTCGGGAACGCGCCGTTCCTTCGGCGTCATCGCCGAGATGATGGCGAGCGAGCGCTTGACGACCTTCTCGTCGACCTTACCTTCGAGCTGCTTCTGCATCTTGCCGATGCCAGGCAACATACCGATAATGCCACCGATACCACCCATCTTCTGCAGCTGCTTCAACTCCTGGGCAAGATCATTGAGATCGAACTGGCCCTTCTGCATTTTGAGGGCGAGTTTTTCGGCTTCTGCCTGCTCCGTCGTTTCCATCGCCTTTTCGACGAGAGAGACGATGTCGCCCATGCCCAGAATGCGGCCAGCGACGCGATCGGCGTGGAAGTCTTCAATCGCATCGAGCTTCTCGCCAGTACCTAGAAGCTTGATTGGCTTACCCGTTACCTGGCGCATCGACAGTGCTGCACCACCGCGCGCATCACCGTCGATGCGGGTCAGCATGATGCCGGTGATGCCGATCTTATCCTGGAAATGCTTGGCGGTATTGACCGCGTCCTGGCCGGTCATCGCATCGGCGACGAGCAAGCTCTCATGTGGCTTCACCGCATCGCGGATATCGGCAAGTTCAGTCATCAGCTCGTCGTCGATCGCCAGGCGACCGGCGGTATCCAACATGACGATGTCGTAACCCTCCAGGCGGCCAGTATTCATGGCGCGCTTGGCGATGGCGACCGGCGGCTCGCCTGGAACGATGGTGAGCGTCTTGATACCGGTCTGCTCGCCCAAGATTGCGAGCTGCTGCTGCGCGGCCGGGCGGCGCGTGTCAAGTGACGCCATCAGCACCTTCTTGCCCTGCCGTTCAGCAAAGCGGCGCGCGATCTTCGCGGTCGAGGTGGTCTTGCCCGAACCCTGCAGACCCAGCATCAGGATCGGCACGGGCGAGGGGTGATTGAGGTCGAGAGCCGACGCTTCATCGGCAGCGGGTTTGAGGACGTTCACCAGCTCGTCATGGACGATCTTGATGACCATCTGGCCGGGCGTCACCGATTTGATAACCTTTTCACCCACCGCTTCGGCCCGAACGCGGGTAATGAAATCCTTTACGACAGGCAGGGCAGCGTCAGCCTCGAGCAAGGCGATACGGACTTCTCGCAGCGCCTCATCAACGTCAGCCTCAGACAGCTGACCGCGCTTGGTCAGTTTATCGAGGACACCGCCTAATCTTTCGCTTAGCTTCTCGAACATACCGTTTCCGTCAAAAATCCCTTAATTTTCAGCGCCTTATTGTTTTGGGCCAAAGCCCAAAACGCTTTTGCGCCCGTGTGCGAAACTCGCAGACGGGCGGGGCCCCTTGGGGCCAAGGCTCTGCCAAATAAGGTAAAGCGGGCCGCAAATTAGGCTTTTCGGATGGGAGAGTCAATGCGCCGAGACCCGCACTTGATATGCATTACCAGGAGGGCGCTATGGCCATCATCGAAAGCGTTAGTTCGCTGACCGAGCGCTACCAAACGACGGTACCAGCCTGCGTTCGCCAGGCCCTTAAACTGCAAAAGCACGATAAGATCGTGTTCAAGATAATGGACAATAGCCAGGTCATTTTGGAGCGCCAGTCGACTGAGACGGATGATCCGGACCTTGGCCGCTTCCTCGATCTGCTTTCAGGGGATATTGCGATGGGCATGAGCCATATCAAGCCCGTGACGCAGGCTTTTAAGGATCGTATCGACGCGCTGGTCGGTGGCATCTCAATCGATCTCGACCAGCAGCCAGCGCCGGAAGACGATATTGCCTGAGTTCAGTCAATGGGGACGCTTCACCCTTTGGTTATGGCTGGACCATTTTTGCGCGTGATCCCACTTGGAGCAACTGTCTATCGAGACAGCTATCGACTAAGCCGCGGCAGCGCCCGGCTGCTTACCTAGGATGATCATGCCGAGCACGTCGTCCTTGGTGACGTCCTGGGTCCGCACCGTGCCGACGAGTTTGCCGTTCTTCATGACAGAGAGGCGATCGGAGAGATCGAAGACATCGTGGAGGTCATGGCTGATGAGGAAGATACCAATGCCTTCTTTTTTGAGCTGCTGGATCAGCTCGGCCACCATCTTGGTTTCCTGGACGCCAAGAGCTGCGGTCGGTTCATCCATAATGAGGATGCGCGCGTCGAAATGGACGGCGCGGGCGATCGCGACGGATTGGCGCTGACCACCTGAGAGCGCCGAGACTGGGGCGTGATATTTTTTGAAATTGGGATTGAGGCGGCCGATGACTTGCCGCGCGGCCGCTTCCATCGCCGGTTCGTCGAGGAGGCCAGCACTGGTCATCTCGCGGCCCAAAAACAGATTGGCGCAGGCATCCAGATTATCGGCCAGAGCAAGGT
>CAYOYT010000004.1:0-16118 GCA_964408245.1 uncultured Dongia sp.
CACCACAAGCACCATATCCTCGACACGTCGACTGTACCGGCCGGTGTGTCATCGAAAGTGGCCCATGCCGCCGAAGCCATCGCCCGCCGCATCGCTTCTGAAATCGACCTCATGGGTCTCCTCGCTGTCGAGATGTTCGTGACCAAGGACGGTCGCGTCCTCGTCAACGAACTGGCACCTCGCCCGCACAATTCCGGACATTGGAGTCAAGACGGTGCCGTCACCAGCCAGTTCGAGCAACATGTGCGCGCTGTCTGTGGCCTCGCCCTCGGCAATCCCGCACGTCATTCCGATACGGTGATGACCAATCTCATCGGCGACGAGGCCGAGACCTGGCCGCAACTCCTCGCCGATCCGGATGTGAAGCTCCATCTTTACGGCAAGACGGAGACGCGGCCAGGCCGCAAGATGGGCCACTGGAACCGCATCAAACCGAAAAGCTGAGGCATAAGCGGCCCCTCTCCTTAACCCTCCCTCACGTTAGGGGGATGTTCGTCCCGCGAAGACCGCAAAACAAAAACCCCACCGATTTCTCGGCGGGGTTCTAGCCATCTCACAAAACGTATTCTCCGGCGTGCGGATTACAACGCATTCGCCTTTTCGATGATGTCGTGGGTCCAGGCGCCTTCTGGCTTCTTGCTGATGACCGGGTCGGAACCGCCCGACATCAGCGTTTCGACCGTGCGGTCTGCCGCGGCTTTGTCGAGCCAGCCTGTGCCTTTCGGATTTGAGCCGACCAGCTTCGCCACTTCCTTCATCATGCGCAGCTGATGCTTTTCGGTCTGGGCGCCGGTTGCGTCATTGGCGAGCACGATCTTCACCGAATCCTTCGGATTCTTCACGGCCCAATCCCAGCCCTTCTGCGAAGCCTTTACAAAGCGGACGAGCTTGTCGACCATCGCTGGGTCGGCAAGGCTCTTGTCCAGCGTATAGAGCCCATCCTCGAGGGTGGCGACGCCTTCCTTTTCATACTGGAAGGTAACGAGCTGCTTAGCTTTCAGACCGCCATCGATCACCTGCCAGTATTCGTTATAGGTCATGGTCGAGATGCACGCGGCCTGCTTCTGCAACAGCGGATCGACATTGAAGCCTTGCTTCAACACCTTGACGCCACCGGCAGAACCGTCTGTCTTGTAACCCAACTTATTCATCCAGTTGAGGAACGGATATTCGTTGCCGCCGAACCAAACACCCAGTGTCTGATCTTTAAAATCCTTCGACGATTTGATACCTGCGTCCTTGCGGCAGGTCAGCATCATGCCCGACTTCTGAAAGAACTGGGCGATATTGACCAGCGGCACACCCTTCTCGCGCGTCGCCAAAGCAGACGGCATCCAATCGACGACGACATCGGCACCGCCGCCGGCGATGACTTGGCTCGGGTTGATATCCGGGCCGCCAGCCTTGATGGTCACGTCAAGGCCGACTTCGTCGAAGAAACCCTTATCCTTCGCGACGTAATAGCCGGCGAATTGCGCCTGCGTCACCCATTTCAATTGCAGAGTCAGCGCGTCCTTGGCTTCCGCCGTGGCCACGCCACCCAACAACAATCCCGCGATAACCGCGGAACCAAACAATTTCTTGAGCACCATTTTAAGCCTCCATTTTCATGATGTTGTCGCACGTCCCAGAGAACCTATTGCCTCGTCAGCGCGTCCGGAAGGATGCATGCCACGAGGTGAAATGTCGTTCGAGCAGCGCCAGCAGCCCGTAGGACAGCGACCCAGCTAAAGCCGCGACCGCGATCGTCGCCCAAACCATATCGACGTTCATGCGCGCAACTTCGACATTGATACGAAAGCCCATACCGGCTGTCGGTGAGCCGAAGAATTCCGCGACGATGCCGCCGATCATGGCCAATGTCGAGTTGATCTTGAGCGCGTTGAACAGAAACGGTAAGGCGGCCGGCAAGCGCAGCTTCAGCAATGTCGCCCTATAGCCGGCGGCATAGGATCGCATCAGGTCGCGGCTCATATCATCTGTGGCATTAAGGCCCGCCAGTGCATTCACTAGCATGGGAAAGAAAATCATGAAGATGATAACGGCGGTCTTGGATTCCCAGCCGAAGCCGAACCACATCACCATGATCGGCGCGATGCCGATAATAGGCACAGCGCTGACCATATTGCCCAGAGGCAGCAATCCGCGCTGCAGGAAGGGGATGCGGTCGACGATGAGCGCCACGAACAAGCCGAGAGAATTACCGATGATGAAACCGGCAATGACTGCTTTCAAGAACGTCTGCTGGAAATCGTCGACAAGCGTCGGCAATCCGCGCCAGAAAGCATCCCAGATCTGACTGGGTGCCGGCAACAGCACGCGCGGCACACCATAACCACGACAGACGAATTCCCAGCCGAGCAATAAAGCGATTCCGAAGACCGCCGGCACCAGCCAGCCGGCCAGCCGTGATCCCTGGAACGTCGTCAAACTCCCCAGCAGCCACCAGGCAGAAGCCGTTGCCCCGAGAATGAGGGCACTCACCCAGCCTCGGCCAGGCAAGACGCCCGCAGCCTCACCTGCCGCGATCTCATGAAAGCCATAGATCGATAGTGTGGCCAACAGCGCTGCGGCAATCAATGTGGCGAACGGCGCGATGCGATGCTGCGTCATGCCCGCGATCCTGCCCGCGATCCTGATCGGCGCAGAACCAGCCGTTCGATGCCGCCGATCCCATAAACCAGCACCGAGCCCAGGAAAGCCGCGGCGAACAATGCTGACCAGATCTGCACTGTTTGTCCGTAATAGGAACCAGAAAGCAAGCGCGCGCCGATACCGGCGGCAGCACCCGTGGGCAATTCGCCGACGATGGCACCGGTAAGGCTGATGGCAACCGCGACCTTGAGGCTGGCGAATAAGAATGGCACGGCGGCCGGGACTCGCAGCTTCCAGAAAATCTGACCAGCACGTGCACTATAGGAATGCATCAGATCGAGCTGCATCGGATCGGGCGAGCGTAACCCCTTTACCATGCCGATGGTAACAGGGAAGAAGCACAGATACATCGAGATGATCGATTTAGGAACGAGGCCCGTGATGCCGACATTTCCGAGCACGACGATGATCATTGGCGCGATGGCGAGAATGGGCACTGTTTGCGAAGCAATAATCCATGGCATCAACGACCGGTCGAGTGTCTCGACATGCACGATGCTGGCGGCCAGGATGATGCCGAGAACGGCACCGAGCGCAAAGCCGACCAAGGTCGCCGAAGCTGTGACACCGGCATGGTAGACGAGCGATTTGTTGGAAGTGACCGGTTCGGCAAATGTGGTCGCCACGAATTCAACGACGACCTGATGCGGGCTCGGCAGAACCGGCCGGTCCATCTCCCAGCTGCCTTTGAGTACTGTTATGAAAGATGGCTTCTCGATCGCAATGAGATGTTCTGGCATCAGCTCCGGCGTCACATCGCTTTCATCGCTGCCGGCATTGTCTTCGTCGGGCATGGCGCCACTATTGGCCACGTCGTCGCTCGGTTGCGGATCCGCCGTCGCGGATTCATAAGATTGGCTCTCGTCATCCCCGCTCTCATCCTCTCTATCACCACTGGAGTCGCCGTTTAGCGCCGCTTCCGCCTCGACTTCCGTGGCTCTATCGGCAGCCGCCGTGATGAGACGTTCCTCCACTTGGGCCCAGTTAAGAAAGGCAGCGAGGACGTACCACAATATAACAATGAGGCCGATGACCGCCGCAACGGGCAACGCCTTTTGTTTGACGCCGTGAGCGAGACCGCTCATTTGACCTCGTCATAGGAATGGCCGGCCTTGAGCCCCATGCGGATACGATGCGCCAGCTCCTGGGCCGCCGGTGTCTCACGGGTTTCCAGCGTGCGGATTGCGGGCAGATTGCTCTCGATCACGTCGATGATGCGGCCAGGCCGGGCACTCATAATGACGATGCGCGAAGAGAGCAGCACCGCCTCGTCGATCGAATGGGTGACAAAGATGACCGTCTTCTTTGTCTCGCCCCAGATGCGCAGCAATTCCTCGTTCATGCGATCGCGCGTGATCTCGTCGAGCGCGCCGAAAGGCTCGTCCATCAACAACAGATCAGGATCGAAGGAAAGTGCACGGGCAATCGACGCGCGCTGCTGCATACCACCCGAAAGCTGGAAAGGAAATTTTTTCTCAAATCCCTTGAGGCCCACCAACGCGAGATAGTGCCGCGCCTTCTCGGCTCGGTCCGCCTTTGAGACACCCATGATCTCATGCGGCAATTCGACATTGCGCTGGACGTTACGCCAGGGATAAAGAGCTGCCGCTTGAAAGATATAGCCATAAGCGCGCTTCAGACGCGCTTCTCGCGGGGAAACACCATTTACGGTGACATTGCCTGAACTCGGCTGTTCCAGATCGGCGATAATCCGCATCAACGTCGTTTTACCGCAGCCCGACGGACCGATAAAGGTGACGAACTCCCCTCGCCGAATGTCGAGATTGATGTCTTTCAACGCAACGACCGGCGCGTCCGGTGTCTCGAAGGTAAGACCCAGATTGCGCACCTCGATGACGACATCGGAGGCTGTCATGAACGTCCCCTCTTCCGGCAAGCAGGGCAAGGGAGTTTCGAGCGAGTCAGAAATAAAGCCCCTCGCCCCTCCGAGGGGAGGGGTTTGGGTGAGGGGAATTTCATCAACGCTTGAAATCCTTCAAGCGGCATTGGCGCGTTCGACCATGGCGCGCAGAAGCACGTCACAGCCATCGCGGCAATCGTCCTTGGTCGCGTTTTCGATCTCGTTATGACTGATGCCACCCTCGCAGGGGATGAAGACCATAGCGGTAGGTGCGACGCGGCTCATATAAACCGAATCATGACCGGCACCGGAAATGATGTCGAGATTCTCGAAACCCAATTCCTCGGCACCTTTCTTCACTGCCGCCACGCAATTGGCATCGAACTTCACCGGCGGCGAATACCAGATTTCCTTAAAATCTACTTCTAGCCGGTTCGCCGCCGCCGCTTCCTCGCAGGCGGATTTTACCGCCGCCGCCATCTTGGTGAGCGTCGCATCTTCCGGATGCCTGAGGTCGATCGTGAAGAAGACCTTACCCGGAATGACATTGCGCGAATTCGGACTGGAATTGATCATGCCGACCGTCGCACAAGCGAAGGGCGCATTCTCGAGGCCGATCTTGTTGACCGCGCCAATCACATGGGCCGTACCCACCAGCGCATCCTTGCGCACACGCATCGGCGTCGGTCCAGCATGAGCCTCTTGGCCGATGAAGGTCACTTCGAACCAGCGCTGGCCCTGGGCACCCTGCACGATGCCGATCTTCTTCTTCTCAACCTCGAGGATCGGCCCCTGTTCGATATGCGCCTCGAAGAATGCATGGACCGGTCTGCCGCCCACATCGTCCTCGCCGGCATAGCCAATGCGCTTCAGTTCATCACCCATCGTCTTGCCGTCCTGATCGGCGCGGCCGAGGCCGTAATCGAGATCGAAGACACCAGCGAAGATACCGGAAGCCACCATGGCTGGGGCGAAACGCGAGCCTTCTTCATTGGTCCAGATGATGGCTTCGATGGGCCGCAGCGTTTCGTATTTCATGTCGTTGAGGCTACGGATCACCTCAAGACCGCACAACACGCCATAGGCGCCGTCGAACTTGCCGCCGGTCGGCTGGCTGTCGATATGGCTGCCGGTCATGACGGGGGCGAGGCTGTTATCCTTGCCGGCGCGACGAGCGAAGACATTGCCCATTTTGTCGACGCGGATCGTGCAGCCCGCATCCTTGCACCATTTGACGAAGAGGTCGCGGGCTTCGCGGTCAAGATCGGTCAGGGCAAGGCGGCACACACCACCTTTCGCCGTGGCGCCGATCTGCGCCATTTCCATCAAGCTGTCCCACAGCCGTTCGCCGTTGATCTTGAGATTGGTCGCCATGCTCTCCCTCCAGGTACCACCGCGCGCCTCTCAAAATCGGCACCGGTTCTGCCTCGTGCAAGACCAGGGAGAAATGAATGCGAAACGCTGCATCCCTGCCCACACGCCGACGGGCGTGATGTAGCACGGCGCGCGCTGGACCGCAGCCCAAACCACCCCTGTTTATCCTTGCGGATGTTCGTCACATGACCTTTGCGGCCTTAAGAGAAATCCTGCCCAATCCTGACTGCTTGGTCAAGCTTGGTGTGGGCTGTCGGTCTTGGAGCGATCCACTGGAGCAGTGGTGAGCGTGGATGCCAGGCCAGCCGGATCAACGCTGGTCCGGGCATGACGGTACTTTTTGTGGCGACTCTACTCCGCGGCCCGCTTGCGCAGCGGATTTCGGGGATCCTGGGTCCAGTTGAGATAAGGCTTATCCGTCTTCTGCGGCACCATGGTAATGACATTCGGCACAGGGCAGGCGTGATAGCAAAGGTTGCAACCCACGCATTCCTCGTCGATCACGTCATATTGGCGCTTGTTGCCCACGCGTTTGGCGGCGATTGCCTGGTGCGAGGTATCTTCGCAGGCAATGTGACATAGGCCGCATTGAATACACGTCTCTTGATCGATCACCGCGATCGTCTTGAAGTTGATATTGAGATACTGCCAATCGGTTACATTGGGCACCGCTTTCCCACGGAAATCCTCGATGCTGCGATAGCCCTTCTCGTCCATCCAATTGGCAAGGCCGCTGGCCATCTCCTCGACGATGCGGAAGCCGTAATGCATCGCCGCGGTACAAACCTGCACATTGCCTGCCGACAGCGAGATAAACTCAGCTGCATCGCGCCAGCTGCCGATGCCACCGATTGCCGAGATCGGCATGCCATGGGTCGCTGGGTCGCGCGCAATCTCCGCCACCATGTTGAGGGCGATGGGCTTCACCGCAGGCCCACAATAACCCCCATGCGTGCCTTTACCATCAACCACCGGTGTCGGTGCCATTTGATCGAGATCGACCGAGCAGATCGAATTGATGGTATTGATGAGCGAGACGGCATCCGCACCCCCCTTCTTCGCCGCTTGCGCGGGTTTGCGCACATCCGTCACATTGGGCGTCAGTTTGACGATGACGGGCATACGCGTGTTCTGTTTGCACCAGCGCACGACCATCTCGACATATTCCGGCACCTGACCGACGGCAGCACCCATGCCGCGCTCCGACATGCCATGCGGGCACCCGAAATTCAATTCGATTCCGTCGGCATCGGTCTCTTCCACGCGTTTCAGGATATTCTTCCAGCTGATTTCCTCACACGGAACCATCAGCGAAACGATAACGGCGCGATCCTTCCAGTCGCGCTTCACCCGCTTGATCTCCTGCAGATTTACATCAAGCGGCCGATCGGAGATGAGCTCGATATTGTTGAACCCCACCATGCGGTCGGCGCCCATATGGAAAGCGCCATAGCGCGAACTCACATTCACCACGGGCGGATCTTCGCCGAGCGTCTTCCACACAACACCACCCCATCCCGCCTGAAACGCGCGCACGACATTGTATTCCTTATCTGTCGGCGGGGCCGAGGCGAGCCAGAATGGGTTTGGCGATTTGATACCGATGAAATTGGACCGCAGGTCAGCCATCTTTTCCTCCCTGGAGGTATTCGATTTTTCTTATCGTCATGGTCGGCGTTCGCCGAAAATGACGGTTGGTGTTACCCTTCACCTCGCAAATACGCATCAATCGCGATCGCCGCATCGCGGCCGTCGGCAACCGATTGCACGGTCAAATCGGTGCCCGATGCCACGCAATCTCCGCCCGCGAACACGCCCTTGATCGAGGTCGCGAAATCTTCGTTAACCGCGATCTTGCTGTTGGTGAGGTCAAGAATGTCCTGTGCCTTACCATTGACCGGATCTTTGACAAAGGTCTGCCCAATCGCCTTGAAGACTGTGTCGCAAAGGAGCGTGAACTTTTCACCCGTCCCCATCAACTTGCCTTGCGCATCGAGCTGTGTGTATTCGAACTCGATCTCGCGCACGGTGCCGTTGTGGCCATAGAGCTTCACGGGCCGCGCCCAATGCTTGATCTTGACGCCATTCACTTGCGCAAATTCCTGCTCGTGATGTGTCGCACTCATGTTGCCGGGGCCGCGGCGATAGACCAGCGTCACGTCTTCGGCTCCCAGGCGCTTCGATTGGATCGCGATGTCGATGGCGGTATTGCCACCGCCGATAACGACAACCTTGCGCCCGACGGGCAAGCTCGATTTGTCCTTGGCCTGGCGCAGCCGTGCGATATAGGCGACCGCATCCTCGACACCCGTCAGATCCTCGCCTTCAGCACCGAGCGCGTTAACGCCGCCCAGACCCATCGCCAGGAACACGGCATGATGAGATTTGCGCAATGCCTCCAACGTGATGTCACGACCTAAGGCTTTGCCCGTCTCGACATGAATGCCGCCCAAACCGAGAATGAACGCCACCTCTGCTTGGGCGAAATCACGCACTGTCTTGTAGGCGGCGATGCCGTATTCGTTGAGGCCGCCGAGCTTCTCACGCGCTTCATAAAGGGTGATCTCATGACCAAGGCGTGCCAGGCGATGGGCGGCCGACAATCCCGCCGGGCCGGCACCCACGACAGCCACTTTCTTCCCCGATGCAGCCGCGCGGGTGAAGGGCTGCTTGCCGGCCACCGCCAAGGCATCGGTCGCATAGCGCTGCAATGCACCGATTTGCACGGGCTTGTCTTCTGAATGATTGCGCACACAGGAATCCTCGCACAGGATTTCCACCGGGCAGACGCGGGCGCACATGCCGCCCATGATATTGGCCTCGAGAATCGTCTCTGCTGAGCCAATTGGGTCGCCGACCGCGATTGAGCGGATGAAGCTTGGGATATCGATAGATGTGGGACACGCCTCGATACAAGGCGCGTCGTAGCAATAGAAACAGCGATTGCTTTCAACCAGAGCGCGCTTGTGATCGAGCGGCGGTTTCACATCGTTGAAATTCGCAGCCAGTTCCGCCGGGCTGAGGCGCCCGGTACGGATATCGGGTGCGGCATGGGCGCTCATCGGCGATCCTCCCGGTTGACATCAAAAGTCACTCACGGCCGGACTGCCCCGGCGCCCTCTATCTAGAATGGGGCGCGATATTTGACGTCGGTGGCGATCTGGCTACCTGTTTCTGACCCTATGGAAACACATTCTCTTTGTATGGTCAATTATTCTTGACCAATTGGAAAGTTTTAACGTCGACGCAAAAGATTCGTTCTATTGCGTCATTGAACACCAGCGCGACCATGTCTTTGTCTCATCTCACCGACCACCAGCTGCGCGATCTCGGCATCAGCCGCGCTGAGATTAATCACACGGTCGATCACGGCCGCTTCTTTCGGTGAGCGCTGTTTAGCTAGATCACGAAACGACGTCTCATTTATTCTCCCGGATTGACGTCTTGAACAGGAAAGTCCCAGTATTCACGCATGGTTGCCCTTAAGAGCGACCTGATTGGGATGATTCCCGTTTAATAAACATGGGGAGAATGCATGATGTTGACGCGTCGTCGCCTGCTGCAATCTGCAGCCGGGCTTTCCGCTATCTGTCTTACTGTCACAGGAGCGCTTTCAACAACGATCGCCCGCGCAGCTGGGAAGCCGATCGTGGCGTTCCTGCCTGGTGTCGTCGATCCCTTTTACTTCACCATGAAGCGCGGCGCCGATAAGGCGGCCGAGGAAGAAGGCATCGAACTCCTGTTCCAGATTCCCAAGGCCTGGAACGTAACCGAGCAGGTGCCGATCCTCAAAGCCATCATCGCCAAGAAGCCCGACGTATTGGTGATCTCACCGGTCGACAAGGACCAACTTGTCCAGCCGTTGAAGGAAGCGGTTGATGCTGGCATCAAGGTTATCACCGTCGACACCTATATCGGCGATGGCAAATACCAAACAGGTGCTGGTAAGGCCGACTTCCCGCTCTCCTATGTCGCGTCCGACAACACGGAAGGCGGCCGCATTGCCGCCCGCGCGCTTGCCAAGGCGATCGGTGAAAAGGGCAGTGTTTATTGCGAAAACAACAAACCCGGCATTTCCTCGACCGATCAGCGCGCACAAGGCTTCGAGGAGGAGCTGAAGAAGTTCCCCCATATCAAATTGCTGAAGACGCAGTACAACGAAGATGACGCCAACAAGGCTGCGGCTCATGTCGCAGCGGTGCTGGCGCGCGAACCAGATCTTGCTGGGATTTTCGGCGCCAACACGTTTTCCGGCATGGGTGCTGCTGAAGGTGTAAAGAAAGCGGGGAAGACGGGCGTCGTGAAGGTCGTCGTCTTCGACGCCGTTCCCGGCATCGACGCCAATATCAAATCCGGCCTGATTGATGTCGCCATCGCCCAGAAACCGGTCGCGATGGGCTATGTCAGCGTTAAATTCGCTGCCGACCTCATCAAAGGTAAATCCATTCCCACCTGGCAAGGCACTGGCTTCGTCGTCATGGATAAATCCAATATCGACCAGGACGACGTCCGCCAGTACATCTACTCGAACTGACGCGATTGGGTGCTCGTCGAGAGGCAGTTAGTCTCGTCACGGTATGCAAAGGCATACCGTCACGAGTTTCTATCTGGCCTCTCGATGGGCTACCCGCAAACGCGTGGAGGGTCGGCCTGCGCCGACCATGACGATTTAATCCTATCGCCGATAAGGACCGCCCCGTGACCGACCAGACCGTCGACGACAAACTCGGCCGCCTGACGCTGCTCACCAAGCTGTGGCCTTGGCTATTCTTGCTGATACTTGTCGGCTTCTTTGAAGGTTGGGCGCAGATCGAGGTTGGGCGCACTTTTCTTTTCAGCGGCTACAACGTCCAAGCGATTCTTTTGGCGGCGTCGGCACCTTTGCTTTTGGCACTCGGTCAGACCTTCGTCATCATCACCAGCGGCATTGATCTTTCGGTGGGCTTTGTGATGGGCCTTGCCGCCGTCGTCGTCGCACAAATCACCTTGCTGAGCGGCAATACCGAATTGGCGCTTCTCATCGGCATTATCGTGACGCTTCTCGTCTGCGCGCTCTCGGGCTGGATCTCCGGCACGTTGGTGGCACGGCTCGGCGTCCCCGCCTTCATTGGCACACTGGGCATGTATGGTGTGGCGCGCGGTGCTGGTTTTCTATCCGCTGGCTCCGGCATGACGATTTCGATCGACAATCCGGGACTGGTTTGGCTCGGTACTGGATGGATACCGGTCATTGTCACGGCGATCTTGCTCCTTATCCTCCATTTCATCCTCTCGCAGACGAAATTCGGCCAATACACCTATGCGATCGGCGGCAACTTGCAATCTGCGGCTCGCGCTGGCATCGACGTGAAGCGGCATCTCATCAAGATCTACATTCTTTCCGCCGTCTTCGCTGGCATTGGCGGCATTGTCTATACTGCGCGCTATGCTGCCGGTGCGGCGAATGCCGGCGAATCGATGCTGCTTGATTCCATCGCTGCGGTCGTCATCGGCGGTGCCTCGTTGTTCGGCGGAACTGGCAATGTCGTTGGCACGCTTATCGGGGCGCTCATCATCGCCGTCATCCAATTCGGTCTGATTTTCATCGATGTCGACGCCTTCTGGCAGTTCATCGCCGTGGGCATTGTCATCATCCTTTCGGTTCTTATCGACCAATACAAAGACCGCCTTCTAAGGTCTGCATGATGCCGAACCCAATCCTGGAAGCCCGCAACGTTTCCATCCGCTTTGGTGGCGTCGAAGCCTTGAAACGCGTGTCACTCCGCGTAGCCGCTGGCGAAGTGCTAGCCTTGGCGGGCGATAACGGCGCTGGCAAATCGACCCTCATCAAGATAATCTCTGGCGTCTATCGCCCAAACGAAGGCGAGCTCTTTTTTGATGGCCGACCTCTTGGCATGCGCGATCCACAGGACGCTCGCGCCAAGGGTATCGAAACGATCTATCAAGACCTCGCCTTGGCCGACAATCTCGATGTCGGCTCCAATATTTTCCTGGGGCGAGAACCGATGCATCGACGCTTCGGCATCAAGGTGATTGACCGCGCACAGATGCGCCGCGTGGCGCGCTCCGTGCTCGATCGGCTTGACATCGTCATTCCGGAAAAGAAACTCACCGGCGCGGTGCGCACACTCTCCGGTGGTCAGCGCCAAGCCATCGCCATCGGCCGCGCGATCTATTGGAATGCGCGCGTTCTCATCATGGACGAGCCGACGGCGGCATTGGGCGTACCTGAGCAACGCAAGGTGATGGAGCTGATCCAGGGTCTTAAATCGCAAGGTGTTGCTGTCATCCTCATCTCACATAATCTCCACGATATTTTTGGCGTTGCTGATCGCATCATGGTCCTGCGACGCGGCGAGCTCGTTGGCGAACGTTTGACCCGCGACACCGACGGCGATGAGATCGTGCGCCTGATGGTCGGCGACGAATACGCCGCCACAAAATCCTCCGTCCATCACACGAGTCGCGTGTGATCAGTAACATATCCGCTTAAGACCGAGGTAACTGCCCGTGCCCAACTTCCGCGATCGCGAATTCCTCATCGATCACATCCGTAAGACGCTGGCCTTCTATCATCCACGCAGTATGGATCCTTCCGGCGGCTTCTATCACTTTCTCAAGGATGACGGCACGATCTACGACGCAACGACGCGCCATTTGGTGAGCTCGACCCGCCTCGTCTTCAATTATGCCATGGCCAGCCGGCAATTCGGCCATGCCACCTATGAGGAACCTTTGCGCCACGCCCTTGCCTTCCTCGAACAGGGGCATCTCGATCCTGTGACCGGCGGCTATGCCTGGGTTATCCGATGGGAGGCGGGTCGGCGCCAGGTGCTCGATGGCACCAATCATTGCTACGGCCTTGCTTTCGTCTTGCTCGCTTATGCCCATGCCCTGATGGCCGGCCTCGAGATAGCCCGCCCCAAACTCGCCCAGATCTTCGATCTCATGGAACGGCGCTTCTTCGAGAAGGATCACGGTCTTTACGCCGATGAAGCATCGCCAGATTGGTCTGCAACTCTTTCCTATCGCGGTCAGAACGCCAATATGCATGCCTGCGAAGCGATGCTCGCGGCCTATGAGGCGACGCAAGAGCAGCGCTATCTGGACCGCGCAGAACTTCTTGCGCACAACATCACAATTCGCCAAGCGGGTCTTGCCGGCGGCATGATGTGGGAGCATTACCACGCGGATTGGTCAGTCGATTGGGAGTATAATAAACACGATAAGACCAACATCTTCCGTCCTTGGGGTTATCAGCCAGGCCACCTCACCGAATGGGCGAAGCTCCTCCTCATTCTCGAGCGGTACCGCCCGCTCGACTGGCTTCTGCCGCGCGCACAGGCGCTCTTCGACGCCGCCCTCGCCAAAGCCTGGGACGATCGACACGGTGGCATCTTCTACGGCTTCGGACCGGCGGATGAGATCTGCGACGCCGACAAATATTTCTGGGTCCAGGCTGAAAGCCTCGCCGCTGCTGCTTGCCTTGCCAAACGCACGGGCAACGATGCCTATTGGCTCTGGTACGATCGCATCTGGGAATATGCCTGGCGCCATTTCGTCGACCATGAGCACGGCGCTTGGTACCGCATTCTCACCCACAACAATAGAAAATATTCCGACGAAAAGAGCCCGGCTGGCAAGGTCGACTACCACACCATGGGCGCCTGCTATGAGGTACTAGGGGTGATATAAGGCCGGTGGCGACCCGCCAGAACCGCCGACTTTATGCGCCTAAAACCTTGCGCATCTCTAAAATCCTGACCGATCCTTTTACCTACCGGTCAAATAATCCGGTTGAGCCTTGCGGCCGTTCCGGTTTTACTGGCCGCGATGGGGACAGGCCCGGGGAATGTGACATGAGCAGTGGTGGCAGCGACGAATCCCAATTTGAGGGGGATGAGGGCGGCCTTGGTGTGCGAGCGCGCAGCCGTGCCCGCATCGAGGCCCGCATCCGCAAAGCCGCCGAGGAAGTCTTCGCCGAAATGGGTTTCGAGGGTGCTTCGACCAGCCTTATCGCTAAACGCGCAGGTCTGCCCAAAGCCAATCTGCATTACTATTTCAAGACTAAGAACGACCTCTATCAATTCGTCCTGCGCGATATCATCGAGCTGTGGCTTAACACCGCGCAGGAAATCCAGCCGAATGCCGATCCGGCGATGGCGCTTGCCCATTACATCGGACAGAAGATCGACTTGGCGCGCGACCGGCCCATTGCGTCACGCGTTTTTGCCAATGAAGTGCTGCACGGAGCACCGCGCTTCGATCGTTTCATGCGCCAGGATTTAAAAGATTGGGTCGAGCGCAAATCGGCAATCATCGAGCAATGGATCGAACGTGGGAAGATCGACCAGATCGATCCCAAACATCTCTTCTTCATGATCTGGTCGACAACACAGACCTATGCCGATTTTGCTAGCCAGATTGCCGCCGTTCTTGGCCGGCGTGACCTGATCGACAGCGACTATCAGCTCGCCGCCCGACAGATCACACATATTGTTCTTAAAGGCTGCGGCTTGAAGGTAGCGGACGCTTGATGAGAACTCAGGCCGGTCTCAGTCACCCACATCACGTATTCCACTTTCTAAGTCGCATTCTCTGGAGCAAAAAAATGGCGACCCCATCAGGATAGGGATGGGGTCGCCTCACTGGCGCTCGACCGCGCGCTCGAACCGGGCCGGCGCGCCGCCAGCACCACATCGCTTTCCTGGGCCGGTTGGGCCGGCAAAGGGGTCCGGTCCGCTAGTCGTGAAGGCCATCGCGTGGCTCGAATGGCGTCACAACTATAAGATTACGAGCTTAAAATTTTATATCCATATTAAAAACACTAGTCGATGCCCAAGAATCGCTGGCGCCACGCTATCAAGTTATGCGCCACTCAAACTGTTCGAACAAAAAAGCGGCCCCATTGGAATAACAATGGGACCGCGGCGCTAACGCTCAATAGGAACTAACGCACGGAACGCTCGTGATTAGATGAAATCATCCGGCGTAAAGGCGGCTGGCGGTGCGTTTAATACATGCGCCACGACCTCGCCCTTCCAGATTAGATAAGTACCCTGATTGTTGTCATCCAGTATGCCCAAATCGGCAAAATTGAAACCAGGATCATTGATATCAATCTTGTCGACGCCGTCCTGAAAGTCGAAGATTAAATCGGCTGAATTGATATTGTTACTGCCGTCACCAATGTTGAAGTGGAAAATATCTTTCCCTGCCCCCCCATACATTTGATCAAGGCCGACGCCGCCGGTGATTTCGTCATTGCCCTCGTCACCGTCCAGATAGTCGTTGCCTTCCTGCCCTTCTAGGATGTCGTTGCCTTGCTCACCCTGAATGATGTCAAGGTCGCCGCCGCCTTGAAGATGATCGTTGCCGAGGCGACCGGATAGATAATCAATACCGGCACCACCGAAGACAGTATCGTTACCCGCGCCGGCATCGACTTGATCGACGCCATCGCCGCCATAGATGGTATCGTCGCCGAAATCACCTAACAGCGCGTCATTGCCATCTCCGCCGTAAAGAGTGTCTTTGCCTGCTTCACCGTAGAGGCGATCATCACCTTGGCCGCCATAGAGCGTGTCCTCGCCAAAGCCGCCCTGCAATTCATCATTGTCGAGACCGCCATGAAGCTCGTCTTTACCAAAGCCCCCGATGAGAGTGTCGTCACCCTGATCACCAAATAAGGTATCGTCGCCAGTGTCGCCCTGGATGTAATCTTTGCCTTCGCCACCGCGAATTGTATCTTTACCATCGTTGCCAAAAAGAAAATCGTCACCGGCACCACCGAAGATCGTGTCAATCCCTAGTCCACCATTGATAGTGTCGACGCCCGTACCGCCACGGATTATGTCGTTACCACCGTCGCCATAAAGAAAATCGTCGCCAGCATTGCCACTAATGTCGTCATTATTACCATCACCGTGAATCGTGTCGACACCACCGCCACCGGTGATCGTGTCTAACCCGGCCCCACCGTTGATGGTATCAGTGCCAGCACCGCCATTAATTATGTCGTTCCCGTTGTCGCCGTTGAGGGTGTCAGCGCCGGCACCACCGAAGATCGTATCAATCCCAAGCCCACCATTGATGGTATCGGCGCCCGCACCGCCACGGATTATGTCGTTACCACCGTCGCCATAAAGAAAATCATCGCCAGCATTGCCACTGATGTCGTCATTATTACCATCACCGTGAATCGTGTCGACACCACCGCCACCGGTGA